>NZ_BAAAPF010000017.1:0-48796 GCF_039531005.1 Streptomyces synnematoformans | reverse complement strand
ACGACCAGGCGCTGAGGGCCGCGCGCCGGGCCCGGCCGCTGCGCCCCCGCACCGAGCACCGCGCCGCGCGCCCCCGTCACCGCGCCTCGGCGCCCCGCGCGCAGTCGATCGCCTATCCGAATTGTCCGTTTTTTCATCACTAATTCGTGATCATTGCCTAAAGCCTTTCGGGGCTCCTGCCGAAGACGTGAGAGACCTTCCGTACGCGACACGGAACGTCCCGGCTCTTCCAGCCGGCCCCGTCCCCGCACCACCGTCTGGAGGGACCTGGTGTCTGTTCTCCTGGAGCAACCCACAAGCCTGGTCGCCTACCGCCCCAACAAGCCGACGGCCATGGTCGTCGTGGCCGACCCCCGCGTACGCTCGACGGTCACCCGCCACCTGTGGGCGCTGGGCGTGCGCGACGTGATCGAGGCGTCGTCCATCGCGGAGGCCCGTCCCCGGATCGCCAACCCCCGCGACATCTGCGTCGCCGACGTCCACCTGCCCGACGGCTCCGGCCTCACGCTGCTCTCCGAGGCGCGCTCCGCGGGCTGGCCCAACGGCCTCGCGCTCTCCGCCGCCGACGACATCGGCGCCGTACGCAACGCCCTCGCGGGCGGCGTCCGCGGCTACGTCGTCACCGGCACCCGCACCAGCATGGGCCTGCCGACCCGCCCGAACGCCGCCCACATCGGCGCCGCCGCCGGCCGGATGCAGCACCACCGCCGCCCGCCGGGCGCCCCGGGCGCCGGCGGCAACTCCGGCCCGCCCGGACACCCCGGCGGCTACCGCGAGCTGTCCGGGCGCGAGGTCGAGGTGCTGCGGCTGGTTGCGGAGGGCCAGTCGAACAAGGCCATCGGCGTCTCGATGGGCCTGTCCGCGCTGACCGTCAAGAGCCACCTCGCCCGCATCGCGCGCAAGCTCGGCACCGGCGACCGTGCCGGCATGGTGGCGGTGGCGCTGCGCACCGGCATCATCCACTGACCCGGCCGCCGGGCGAGCCCGGGCACGGACCGGCCCGGGTCCGGGCCCGCCCCGGCGGCCACGCGACGCCCGTCGGCGTAACGTTCCGTCGACGGGCGCTGCCGCGCCCGACTCACAGATACCCTTGTCACGTGACCGACGCCCAAGAGACCGCAGCAGAGGACAGACTTCCCGCACCCGGAGCACCGACCTCCGGTTCGGCGCCGGTCCCCCTTCTCGACCCCCGCGAGGGCATTCCCCCCGTCACCGCGGACGTCGACGGGCTCGCCGCGATCGTCCGCACCTTCGCCGCGGGCAGCGGCCCGGTCGCCATCGACGCGGAGCGCGCCAGCGGCTACCGCTACGGGCAGCGGGCCTACCTCGTGCAGCTGCGCCGGGAGGGCGCGGGCACCGCGCTCGTCGACCCCGTGGCCTGCCCGGACCTGTCCGGCCTCGCGGCGGCGATCGGCGGTGCTGAATGGGTTCTGCACGCCGCCACCCAGGATCTGCCGTGCCTCGCCGAGATAGGCATGCGCCCGGGCACGCTGTTCGACACCGAGCTGGCCGGCCGGCTCGCCGGCTTCCCCCGGGTCGGCCTCGGCGCGATGGTCGAGAACGTCCTCGGCTACGCGCTGGAGAAGGGCCACTCCGCCGTCGACTGGTCGACCCGGCCGCTGCCCGAGCCGTGGCTGCGCTACGCCGCGCTCGACGTCGAGCTGCTCGTGGACCTCCGGGACGCGCTCGCCGAGGAGCTGACCGCGCAGGGGAAGCTGGGGTGGGCCGTGTAGGCGTGCGCGGCGGTCGCCGCGGCGCCGCCGCCGGAGCCCCGCCGGGACCCCTGGCGGCGCACGTCGGGCATGCACAAGGTGCGGCGCCGGCGCCAGCTCGGCACCGTACGGGAGCTGTGGACGGCCCGGGACCGCATCGCGCAGCGGCGCGACATCTCGCCGGGCAAGGTGCTCGCGGACACCGCCATCGTGGAGGCGGCGCTGGCCATGCCGACGTCGACGCGGGCGCTGGCCGCGCTGCCCGGCTTCGGGCACCGCATGGGCCGGCGGCAGCTGGAGCAGTGGCTCGCCGCGGTGGAGCGCGCCCGCGCGCTGCCGGAGTCCGAGCTGCCGCAGCCGGGGCTGCCGCTGAACGGCCCGCCGCCCCCGCGGGCGTGGGCGGACAAGGACCCGGCCGCGGCGGCGCGGCTGTCGGCGGAGCGGGCGGGGGTGACGGCGCGCGCGGAGGAGCTGGGCCTGCCGCAGGAGAACCTGATCGCGCCGGACACGGTGCGCCGCATCTGCTGGGAGCCGCCGAAGGAGCCCACCGCGGAGGCGGTGGCGGCGGCCCTGGCCCACCACGGCGCCCGCCCCTGGCAGATCGAACAGGTCACGCCCCTCCTCACGGCGGCGGTCGGCGACTGAGCGCGGTAGGCGGCCCGGCGGTGCCGCCCGGAGGCCGGCCCCGCCCGCCGACACCGCCGCGCGCCCCGCACGCCTGCGCAGCCGTGGCGCACCGCGGCGTCCCGCACCGCCTCCTCGGTGCCCCGCCACCGGTGCCGGACGGCAACACCCCGTATCCGGGTATGGCCCGCCCGGCGAGGGCACTGTGACGCACGCCTTCCGGCGGGCCCCTGGGCACGTTCTGTTACCCACGAGTAGCATGGGTGCCACAGCCGCGCCGCCCTCACGGCGCCGGCACCACGAGAACCCGCACCCCCTCCGGAGGAGAGCCCGTGCCTCGTACCGCAAGGGACGTCGTCTTCGTCGACGGCGTCCGGACCCCGTTCGGCAAGGCGGGCCCGAAGGGCATCTACCACGAGACCCGCGCCGACGACCTCGTCGTCAAGTGCATCCGCGAGCTGCTGCGCCGCAACCCCGCCCTCGACCCCGCCACCGTCGACGACGTGGCCGTCGCCGCCACCACCCAGATCGGCGACCAGGGCCTGACCATCGGCCGCACCGCCGGCATCCTCGCCGGCCTGCCGGCCACCGTGCCCGGGTACTCCATCGACCGGATGTGCGCCGGCGCCATGACCGCCGTGACCACGACCGCCGCCTCCACCGCCTTCGGCGCGTACGACATCGCCGTCGCCGGCGGCGTCGAGCACATGGGCCGGCACCCGATGGGCGAGGCCGTGGACCCCAACCCGCGGTTCGTCTCGGAGAAGCTCGTCGACGAGTCCGCGATGTTCATGGGCATGACCGCGGAGAACCTGCACGACCGCTTCCCGCACCTGACCAGGGCCCGCGCCGACGAGTACGCGGTGCACTCGCAGGAGAAGGCCGCCAAGGCGTACGCGAACGGGCAGATCCAGGCCGACCTGGTGCCCGTCTCCGTCCGCCGCACCGCTGCACCTGACAGCGGCTCCGCCGCGGGGTCGGCCGGCGAGACCGGCTGGGGCCTGGCCACCCGGGACGAGCCGATGCGCCCCGGCACCACGCTGGCGGACCTCGCGACGCTGAAGACCCCCTTCCGCGCCCACGGCCGGGTCACCGCCGGGAACGCCGCCGGGCTCAACGACGGCGCCACCGCCTCGCTCGTCGCCGCCGAGGACGTGGCGCGGGCCGCCGGGCTGCCGGTGAAGATGCGGCTCGTGTCCTTCGCCTTCGCCGGTGTGGAGCCCGAGGTCATGGGCATCGGCCCGGTGCCGTCCACCGAGAAGGCGCTCGCCAAGGCGGGCCTGGGCATCTCCGACATCGGCCTGTTCGAGATCAACGAGGCCTTCGCCGTGCAGGTGCTCGCGTTCCTCGACCACTTCGGCATCGCCGACGACGACGCCCGCGTCAACCGCTACGGCGGCGCCATCGCCTTCGGCCACCCGCTTGCCTCCTCCGGCGTGCGGCTGATGACGCAGCTGGCGCGGCAGTTCGAGGAGCAGCCGCAGGTGCGGTACGGCATCACCACCATGTGCGTCGGCTTCGGCATGGGCGGCACGGTCATCTGGGAGAACCCGCACTTCGAGGGGGCAGGCAAGTGAGCAGCAGCACCGTGGAACTTCTCAAGGGCGCCGCCGAGCTGTTTCCCGACGAGGTCGTCACGCAGGCGCACGTACGCCACCTCGACCTGCCCGGCGGCGCGGGCCGGTTCGCGCTGATCACCCTCGACAACGGCTTCGACCACACCAAGCCGACCACCTTCGGCCCGCAGTCGCTCGCGCACCTCGACGCGGCGCTCGACCAGGTCGAGCAGGAGGCCGCGGCCGGCGAGATCGCCGGCGTCGGCGTCACCGGCAAGCCGTTCATCTTCGCCGTCGGCGCCGACCTCAAGGGCGTCGAGCTGCTCAAGGCGCGTGACGAGGCGCTGGCCATCGGCCGGGGCGGGCACGAGGTGTTCAAGCGGCTGTCCGGCCTGGCCGTGCCGACGTTCGCGTACTACAACGGCGCCGCGATGGGCGGCGGCGTCGAGATCGGCCTGCACTGCACGTACCGCACCGTCTCCCGCGCCGTGCCGGCGTTCTCGCTGCCGGAGGTCTTCCTCGGGCTGGTGCCCGGCTGGGGCGGCTGCACGCTGCTGCCGAACCTGATCGGCGCGGACCGCGCGGTCACCGTCGTGATCGAGAACTCCCTCAACCAGAACCGGCAGCTCAAGGGCAAGCAGGTCCACGACCTGGGCATCGCCGACGCGATCTTCGAGGGCGCCGACTTCCTGGAGCAGTCCCTCGGCTGGACCGCCGCGGTGCTGAAGGGCGAGCTGGAGGTCGTACGCCCGGACATCGACCGCAGCGAGGCGTGGGACGCCGCGATCGAGCGCGGCCGCGCCGTCGCCGACGACAAGGTGCACGGCGCCGCCCCGGCGGCGTACCGCGCGCTGGACATCATGGCGGCGGCGAAGAACGGCGACCTGCGGCAGGGCTTCGCGGCCGAGGACGAGGCGCTGGCCGACCTGATCATGGGCGGCGAGCTGCGGGCCGGGATCTACGCCTTCGACCTCGTCCAGCGGCGCGCCAAGCGGCCCGCCGGGGCGCCGGACAAGAGCCTCGCCCGGCCGGTCACGAAGGTCGGCGTCGTCGGCGCCGGGCTGATGGCGTCGCAGCTGGCGCTGCTGTTCGCCCGCCGCCTCGAAGTGCCGGTCGTGCTCACGGACATCGACCAGGAGCGGATCGACAAGGGTGTGGCCTGGGTCCACGAGCAGATCGACATGCTGCTGCTGAAGGGCCGGCTGCACCAGGACGCGGCCAACCGGCTGAAGGCGCTGGTCACCGGCTCGCTGGACAAGGCTGCGGCGTTCGCCGACGCCGACTTCGTCATCGAGGCGGTCTTCGAGGAACTCTCCCTCAAGCAGCGGATCTTCGCCGAGCTGGAGGAGGTCGTCCCGGCGGAGGCGATCCTCGCGACGAACACCTCGTCCCTGTCGGTCACCGAGATGGCGGCGGGGCTCACGCACCCCGAGCGGGTCGTGGGCTTCCACTTCTTCAACCCGGTGGCGGTGCTTCCGCTGCTGGAGATCGTACGGGCCGAGCGCACCGACGACGCCTCGCTGGCCACGGCCTTCGCCGTCGCCAAGAAGCTCAAGAAGTCGGCCGTGCTGGTCAAGGATGCTCCGGCGTTCGTGGTCAACCGGATTCTGACCCGCTTCATGGGTGAGGTGCTGGGGGCTGTGGACGAGGGTACGCCGGTGGAGGTCGCGGACCGGGCGCTGGCGCCGCTGGGCCTGCCGATGTCGCCGATCGTGCTGCTGGACCTGGTCGGCCCCGCGGTCGCCCATCATGTCGCGGGCACCCTCGCGGCGGCGTTCCCGGACCGCTTCACGCCGTCGGCGAACCTGGGCCGGGTCGTGGAGGCGGGCAAGCGGACGCTGTACGTCCACGACTCCGGCAAGCCGGAGCTGGACCCGGAGGTGGCGGCGCTGTTCGAGGTCGGCGACACGGTGCTCACCGAGGAGCAGGTGCGCGACCGGGCGCTGGACGCCATCGCGCAGGAGATCCGGCTGATGCTGGACGAGGGCGTCGTGGCCGAGGCGCAGGACGTCGACCTGTGCCTGATCACCGGCGCGGGCTGGCCGTTCCACCTGGGCGGTATCACGCCGTACCTGGACCGGGCGGGCGTGAGCGAGCGCGTGACGGGCCGGCGGTTCCTTCAGCCGGGCGTGGCGAGCGTTCCGGCCCCGTAGCCCGGGCCCCTCGTCCGGCGCGACGCACACGCGCGCACCCCGTGCCCCGGCCCCCGCGGCCCGGGGCACGGGTGCGCCGTACGCCGTGGGAGGCTGGGCGGCATGGACGCACCCCTGCCCCTGCTCGTCGTGGACGCCGCCAACGTCGTCGGGTCCGTGCCGGACGGCTGGTGGCGCGACCGGCGCGGGGCGGCGGAGCGGCTGCGCGACGGGCTCGTGCCGTACGCGCAGACGGGCGTGGCGGGGCTGCCGGGGCCGGTGGAGGTGGTGCTCGTCGTAGAGGGCGCCGCCCGCGGCGTGCCACAGGTGCCGGGGGTACGGGTCGTCGCGGCGGACGGCAGCGGGGACGACCGGATCGTGGGAGTCGTCGCGGCCGCGGTGGAGCAGGAGCCGGAGCGGCGCGTGCTCGTGGTCACCGCAGACCGGGCCCTGCGCCAGCGCGTCCACCACCACGGCGCCGCCACCACGGGCCCACGCACCGTCCGGCCGTAGGGCCACGTCTCCCCGGCGCACGATAACGCCGGGGTCAGGTGTCAGACGGGGGGTGCGTCCGCGGTCCGTCCGCCGCCTGCTAGCGGCGCGGCTTGATCGCGGTCAGGTCGAGGTCGAGCGGAAAGGGGTCCGCGACCTTGAGTCGCTCGTGGAAGATGCCGATCGGGGTGTACGCGCCGGTGGCGGGCTCCAGCTCGAAGACGTACGCCACGGCCCGGCCCTGGTTGCTCTCCACCCGCCAGTAGTGCTTGATACCGGCACGCGCGTACTTGAGCGGCTTGGTCTCGCGGTCGCGGGAGAGGGACTCGGGGGAGACCACCTCGACGGCCAGCTGCACGGTGTCGGCGGGGAAGCGGGTCTGTTCCGGATCCTCCACCACGTCGCCGCGGACGACGATCACGTCCGGCTCGGGCCGGTTCTGCCGGTCGATGTCGATGGTGAACTCGCGGATGACCTCCAGGTCCGGCGGCGCCGCGGCTTCGATCTGCGCTTTGAAGAAGTCAACGGCTCGGGTGTGGAAGAGGGACTGCGGACTCACGAAGACGAGGCTCCCGTCGATCAGCTCCGTGTGCGGAGGCAGATTCGGGAGCCGGTCCAGGTCATCAGCGGTGTAGCCGTCGGTGGGCGGCATCGGCCAGTGCGGGGACGGCTCGGTCTCCTCGGGCGTGACGCTCATTAGTGCTCCCATGCGACGTATTCTCGCCGGTCTGTTCAGCGTATCGGCCGGAAACCCGCACCGGCCACCCGCACGTGTGAGCGACCGCCGTACGGTTGACGGCCGCCCCGGGCCTCAGTCCCCCGCGATCTCCACGGCCTCCGCGTCCTCGCCCGCGCGCCGGTCGAGCCCGGCCACCAGGCCGGTGACCTGCCGGGCGATGTCCGGCGCCGTCAGGCCGATGTCCGCCAGCACCTCCTTGCGGGAGGCGTGGTCGAGGAACCGCTCCGGGATGCCGAAGTCGCGCAGCGGGATGTCGACGCCCGCGTCGCGCAGCGCCTGCGCGACGGCGGAGCCGACGCCGCCGGTGCGGATGTTGTCCTCGACGGTGACGACCACGCGGTGCCCCGCGGCGAGCGCGGGCAGCTCCGCGTCGACGGGCTTGACCCAGCGCGGGTCGACGACGGTCGTCGTGATGCCCTGCTTGTCGAGCAGGCCGGCGACCTCCAGGCACATCGGTGCCAGCGCGCCGACGGAGACCAGGAGCACGTCGGGGCGCTCCGCGCCCTCGGCGCCGCCGGCCGGCTCGTGGAGCACGTCCATGCCGCCGACCCGGCCCACCGCGGGGACCGCGGGGCCGACGGCGCCCTTCGAGTAGCGCACGACGGTGGGCGCGTCGTCGACGGCGACGGCCTCGCGCAGCTGGGCGCGCACCTGGTCGGCGTCGCGCGGGGCGGCGATCCTGAGGCCCGGGACGACCTGGAGGATCGACATGTCCCACATGCCGTTGTGGGAGGCGCCGTCGCTGCCGGTGACGCCGGCCCGGTCCAGGACGAACGTGACCCCGCAGCGGTGCAGCGCGACGTCCATCAGCACCTGGTCGAAGGCGCGGTTGAGGAACGTGGCGTAGACGGCGAAGACCGGGTGCAGCCCGCCGGTGGCCAGGCCCGCGGCGGAGACCGCGGCGTGCTGCTCGGCGATGCCCACGTCGTAGACCCGGTCGGGGAAGGCCTCGGCGAACTTCTGCAGGCCCACGGGGCGCATCATCGCGGCCGTGATCCCCACCACGTCGTCGCGCTCGCGGCCGATCCGCACCATCTCGTCGGCGAAGACGGAGGTCCAGTCGGCGCCGCCGGCGGCGACGGGCAGCCCGGTGTCCGGGTGGATGACGCCGACCTGGTGGAACTGGTCGGCCTCGTCCTGGCGGGCGGGGAGGTAGCCGCGGCCCTTCTCGGTGAGGCAGTGCACGATGACGGGCCCGCCGAAGCGCCGGGCGCGCTGCAGCGCGGACTCGACGGCGGCGATGTCGTGCCCGTCGATGGGGCCGACGTACTTCAGCCCCAGGTCCTCGAACATGCCCTGCGGCGCGATGAAGTCCTTCAGGCCCTTCTTGGCGCCGTGCAGGGTCTCGTACAGCGGCTTGCCCACCACCGGCGTGCGGTCCAGCAGCTCCTTGCCGCGGGCGAGGAAGCGCTCGTAGCCGTCGGTCGTGCGCAGGGTGGCGAGGTGGTCGGCGAGGCCGCCGATGGTGGGGGCGTACGAGCGCTCGTTGTCGTTGACGACGATGACCAGCGGGCGGTCCTGGGCCGCGGCGATGTTGTTCAGCGCCTCCCAGGCCATGCCGCCGGTCAGCGCCCCGTCGCCGATGACGGCGACGACGGCGCGGTCCGCGTGCTCCCCGCCGCGCACCTCGTTGGCCTTGGCCAGGCCGTCGGCCCAGCCCAGCACGGTGGAGGCGTGGCTGTTCTCGATCACGTCGTGCTCGGACTCGGCCCGGGAGGGGTAGCCGGACAGGCCGCCCTTCTGCTTGAGCCGCGCGAAGTCCTGCCGGCCGGTGAGCAGCTTGTGCACGTACGACTGGTGGCCGGTGTCCCACAGCACCCGGTCGCGGGGCGAGTCGAAGACCCGGTGCAGCGCGATGCTCAGCTCCACCACGCCGAGGTTGGGGCCGAGGTGGCCGCCGGTGCGGGCGACGGACTCGACGAGGAAGGTGCGGATCTCCGCGGCAAGCCGCTCCAGCTGCTCGGGACCGAGCCGGTCGAGGTCGCGCGGTCCGTTGATACGGGTCAGCAGTGCCACCCGTGCCTCCTTGCTGTCGCAGCCTGCCTTCGGGCCGTACGGCCCCGGACGCACGGCCACGCGGACGTGTCCGGCCCGGAGCGTCCGGTCGAGTCTAATATTCCCGGGGTCCGGACGCTGATCCGACAGTGCGATGTGTGCCACAGGACCGCAACAGCTGCGCCCCCGTACCGGGGCCGGTACGGGGGCGCGGCGGTCGGCGGGCGGGCGCGGTCAGGCGCGTCCGGCCGTCTTCTGGGTGCGGCGGGAGACGGAGTCGATGACGACCGCCGCCAGCAGCACCGAACCGGTGATCATGTACTGCACCGGCGAGTCGATGCCCTTGAGCGCCAGGCCGGACTGGATGGACATGATGACGAGCACGCCGAGCAGCGCGGACCAGCTGCTGCCCCGGCCGCCGTAGAGGCTGGTGCCGCCGATGACGGCCGCCGCGATGGCGTTCATCAGCAGCGTGCCGCCGCCCGCGCTCTGGTTGGCGGCGGCGATGTTGGAGGCCATGAACAGGCCGCCGACCCCGGCGAGGGTACCGGAGACGGCGAAGACCGCGATGCGCATGAGGTCGACGTTGATGCCCGCGCGGCGGCTGGCCTCGACGCTGCCGCCGAGGGCGAAGACCCGCCGGCCGAAGCCGGTGCGGCGGAGCACGAAGTCCGCGCCGGCGACCACGACGAGGAAGATCAGCAGCGCCAGCGGCAGGCCCTTGTACTGGTTCAGCACGTACGCCGGGACGAACGCGAGCACCGCGAGCACGGCCGTGCGCATGATGATCTCGCTCATCGGCCGCGACGGCACCCCGGCCGCCGCGCGCCGCCGCGCCCCGACGTACGCGGCTGCGAAGTAGCCGCCGACGGCGACCGCCGCGAGCCCGTAGGCGGCGGCGACGTCGGTGAAGTAGTACGTGGTGAGCTTGACGACCACGCCGTCGTAGTCGAGGTTGATGGTGCCGGAGCCGCCCAGTATGTAGAGCATCAGGCCCTGCCAGCCGAGCAGGCCGGCGAGGGTCACGACGAGCGGCGGGACGCCGATCCGGGCGAAGAAGAAGCCGTGGAAGGCGCCGGTCGCGGTGCCGACGAGGATGGCGAGGATGATCGCCGGGACTTCGGGCATCCCCTCCTGGACGGCAAGCACGCCGAACACCGCGCCGGCGAGCCCGCTGACGGAGCCGATCGACAGGTCGATCTCGCCGAGCAGCAGCACGAAGATGATGCCGACGGCCATCAGCCCGGGCCCGGCGATGTCGATGGAGATGTTCGACAGGTTCTGCGCGGACAGGAAGGCGTCGTCCATGGCCTGGAAGATCGCCATGATGACGATCAGGCCGACGATGACCGGGACGGAGCCCAGCTCGCCCCCGCGCATGCGGCGCTTGAACTCGGTCAGATAGCCGGCGAAGCCCTCCTCGCGGACGAGCAGCCGGGGGTCGACGGGGGTGCCGTCGTCCTTCGCCGCGTCCGCCGGGACGTCGCCGGGGGTGGTGGACTTCGCGAGGCCGGGCTTCGCGGAGTCGGACTTCTCGATCCGCTCGGTGCTCACTGGTCTTCCTCCGCACTGGCGCGCGCCGTCCGGCGCGTCACGGCGTTGTCCGTGGCGCCCGTGATGGCGGCGACGATCTCTTCCTGCGTCGTGGTCGCGACGTCGAAGACGCCGTTGTTGCGGCCGAGGCGCAGCACGGCGACCCGGTCGGCGACGGCCTTGACGTCCGCCATGTTGTGGCTGATCAGCAGCACGGCGTGGTCGCGCTCGCGCAGCCGCTCGACGAGGTCGAGCACCTGGGCGGTCTGCTCGACGCCGAGGGCGGCCGTGGGCTCGTCGAGGATGACGAGCCGGGGTTCGCCGAGGAGCGAGCGGGCGATGGCCACGGTCTGCCGCTGGCCGCCGGAGAGGGAGGCGGTGGGGATGCGGACGCTGGGGATGCGGATGGACAGGGTGGTGAGCAGCTCGCGGGAGCGGCGCTCCATCTCGACCTCGTCCAGGACGCCGGCGGTGCGGATCTCCCGGCCGAGGAAGAGGTTGCCGACGACGTCGAGGTTGTCGCAGAGCGCGAGGTCCTGGTAGACGGTCGCGATGCCCAGGTCCTGGGCGTCGTGCGGCTTGTGGATGCGAACGGGGCGGCCGCCCCACTCGATGGTGCCGTCGTCGATGGCGTGGACGCCGGCGACGGTCTTGACGAGAGTGGACTTTCCGGCGCCGTTGTCGCCGACGAGGGCGACCACTTCACCGGCGCGGACCTCGAGATCGACGTCGGTGAGTGCCTGGACGGCACCGAACCGCTTCGAGATCCCGCGCAACGCCAGCACGGGCGTAGCGGACACGTGAACCATCTCCTACAGAGGGATAGGCGTGGGCAAGATGAGGGCCCGGGTGCCCGGGGCCCCGCCGGCAGCGGGAGTTGGGGTGGCGGGACCCCGGGCACGCGGGTGGCTTGGCACCGGCTCGGCCGTGCCGCGGTTCTGCGGCTCGGCAGCACCGCGGCAGCGGCTCAGCGGCTCAGCTGTTCAGCCGCTCACTGCAGGCCGATGTCCTTGCAGGCGGCGGCGAACTTGCCGGAGCAGATGTCCTCGATCTTCCACAGGCCGTCCTTGACGACGGTCTCCTTGATGTTGTCCTGGGTCAGCGCGATCGGGTCGATGAGCACGGCGGGCACGCCCTGCTCGGACTCGCTGTCCACGGTGCTGGTGGCGACGGAGTCGATCTTCTCGCCGCGGGCCAGCTTGACCGCCATCTCGGCCGCGGCGTCCGCCTCCGGCTTGTACGGCTTGTACACGCTCATGTACTGCTCACCGGTGACGATGCGCTGCACGCCGGCCAGCTCCGCGTCCTGGCCGGTGACCGGGGGAAGCGGGTCGAAGTCGGCGGCCTTCAGGGCGGTGATGGCGCCGCCCGCCATGCCGTCGTTGGCGGCGTAGACACCGATGATCTTGTCCTTGCCGACCGAGGAGATGGCGCCCTTCATGTCGGAGTTGGCGTTCGACGGCTTCCACTCCTTGACGTCGTACTCCCTGCCGACGTTCACCTCGCCGTCGAGGACGGAGTGCGCGCCCTCCTTGAACATGGCGGCGTTCGGGTCGGTGACGGAGCCGTTGAGCATGACGATCTGGCCGTCCTTGGCGTCGTCGCCGAGCGCCTCCAGCAGCGCCTCGCCCTGGACCTGGCCGACCTTGTTGTTGTCGAACGAGGTGTAGCCGCTGATCGGCCCCTCGGCGAGGCGGTCGTACGCGATGACGGGGATGCCGGCGTCGTCGGCGGCCCGGACGCCGGACTGGATGGACTTGGCGTCCACGGCGTCCAGGATGAGGGCGTCGACATCCTGCGTGATCATGGTGTCGACCTGCTGCTGCTGGGTCGTCGCGTTCTGCTTGGCGTTGTTGTAGATGACCTCGGTGCCGGGGGCCAGCTCCTTGATCTTCTTCTCGATGAGCGGCCGGTCGAAGTCCTCGTAACGCGCGGTCTCCTCATCCGGCAGGAGGAGACCTATCGTCAACGGCCCGTCGTTCTTCTTCTTGCTCCCGCTGTCGGAGTCGTTGTCGGCCTCATCGGCGCTGCCACAGGCCGCGATGCCGACGGTCATGGATACGGCGGCCAGTGCGACTGCCGCACGGCGCAGATAGGTGTGCACGGTCCAAACCTCCCTGACGTGGCCGCGCCGTCGCGGCCGAGGTGCCAGGTAGTCAACTCGCCCGTAACCATGTCGTCAAGAAGTAAATGCTTAACGAGACGGAAACGATCCGCTGGTTTCTCTACGTGAACTCAGCACTACGTGAGAACGGGGGTGGGGGCCGCCGCGGCGCCGTCAAGGATCGAACGGTCGCCCATCTCGCTCAGCACCAGCGCCAGTGCCCCGAGCACCTCGGCACGGCTGCCGAGCGCCCCGGAGGCCAGGTCCAGCTGGCGGGCCGCGCTGGGAATGGCGTAGCGCCCGACGGACTCCCCTATGGGGTGCAGGATCAGCTCCCCCGCCTCGGCGAGGTCGCCGCCGAGCACGACCCGGCTGGGATTGAGCAGGTTGCACAGGCTCGCCACGCCGCTGCCGATGTGCCGCCCGACGTCCGCGATCACCCGGCGGCAGCCGGGGTCGCCGTCGCGGGCCAGCTGCACCATGCGCTCCACGGTCAGCCCGGGGCCGTGGCTGGCCTCCAGCAGGCCGAGGACGTAGCGGCCGGCGGTGAAGGTCTCCAGGCACCCGCGGTTCCCGCAGCGGCAGACGGGACCGGACTCGTCCAGGGTGATGTGCCCTATCTCGCCGGCCGTCCCGCCCGGGCCGCGGTAGAGCTGCCCGTTGATCACCAGCCCGGCGCCGACGCCGCTGGCCACCTTGATGTACGCCACGTCCTTGGCGCCCCGGCCGCTGCCCCAGACCAGCTCGCCGAGCGCGCCGAGGTTCGCGTCGTTGTCCACGTACACGGGCACGCCGAGGCGGGACTGGAGGTCGTCGCGCGGGTTCGTGCCGGTCCAGCCCGGCAGGATGGCGGTGGAGCCCAGCACACCGGTCTCGGTGTCTATCGGCCCCGGCACCCCCAGCCCCACCCCGACGACCTTGTCCGCGGGCACGTCCGTGGCCCCCACGAGGCGCGCCACCAGCGTCTGCGCCCGGTCCAGCCCCTGGGTGGCGGACGCGTCCACGTCGATCGGCTCGGACTCCTCGGCGAGCACCTGGTGCGCCAGGTTCCCCACGGCCACCCGCAGGTGCGTGTGCCCGAAGTCCACGCCGACGACGATCCCCGCGTCCCCGCTGAGCGACACCGCCCGGGCCCGCCGCCCGCCGGCGGAGGTCGGCGTGACGCTGACCGTCCCGCTCTCCTGCAGCTCGCGGACGATGTTGGAGACCGTGGCGGCGGACAGCCCGGTGCTCCGCGCGATCTGCGCCTGCGTGAGCGAACCGGACAGTCGCACGGCGCGCACGACGCGCTCAAGGTTTGCCCGGTGCAGCGAGGACTGCGAGCCCGGAGTCTCCACGGCCATCCACTCCTGGTTCGGCGGGCGACACGACGGCCCCCCACCTCCCGGACCACGCCTGTGGGGCCCGGATCGCCTACAACTTGTGAAGTCTAGGCTCGACGGCCATGGTTACCGCCGTCAAGACCTTGACGGCGTGACTATTCCGTAACCCGCAAACGTCCACGGTACCGAGCCACCCCGGCCGGGCGCCCGAACGGGCCGCGGGCCAGGAGCGATTACTTCACCGCGCCGGCGGTGAGGCCCGCCTGGACCTGGCGCTGGAAGATGGCGTAGACGATCAGGATCGGCAGCGCCGCCATCATCAGGCCCGCGAACAGACGGCCGTAGTCGGCGCGGTAGCCCGCCTGGGCGAAGAGGAAGCCGATGCCCTGGGTGAGGACGTAGTCGTTCTCGTCGCCCTGGTTGAGGGCGAAGGGCAGGACGTACTGGTTCCAGTGGCCGAGGAAGTTGAAGATGCCGACGCTGATCAGGCCCGGCCTGGCCATGGGCAGCATCACCTGGAAGAAGATCCGCGAGTGTGAGGCACCGTCGATCTCCGCGGCCTCGGCGACCGACGAGGGCAGCGTGCGGAAGAACGTGGTCATGAAGAAGATCGTGAAGGGCATCGAGTAGGCGATGTAGACCATGATCAGGCCGTGCCGGGTGTCCAGCAGCGACAGGTTCTTCATGACGAAGAACAGCGGCACGAGCGCCATCACCACGGGGAAGGCCATGCCGCCGACGAAGGTGAAGTAGATGATCCGGCTGCCGCGGAAGTCGAAGCGGGCCAGCACGTAGGCCGCCATCGAGCCGAACAGCATCGTGAGCGGCACGGAGAAGATCACGATGACGAACGAGTTCAGCGTGTAGCGGCCGATGTTCGCCTTCGACCACGCGTTGGACCAGTTCTCCCAGTGCAGGCTGTCCGGCAGCCCCCACGGGCTCGCCAGGATGTCCGCGGACGGCTTGAAGGCCGTCATCAGCGCCCAGAGCAGCGGCCCGGCGGCCAGCACCGCCCACAGGATGAGGAAGCCGTGCGAGAAGACGTTGAGCACGGTGCCCTCGATGCTCCGCTCCGGCTTGAGCAGCGGCGAGTCCGTCTTCTTCGTCTTCGGGTCCTCCGTCGTGGACGGTCCGTCGGCCCGGGGGGTACCCGTGGGTTCCGCAGTGGTCATGAAGTGCTCTCCCGGGTCGCGCTCAGTATTCGATGCGGTCGCGGCGGCGGCCGACGGACAGGGCGGCCACGGCGAGGAGCATGGTGAGGATGAAGAGGCAGACGCCCATCGCGGCGCCGCGGCCCGCCTGCGCCTGGGTGAAGCCGGTCTGCCAGAGGTAGACGCCGAGCACCTGGGTGGAGTCGTCGGGGCCGCCGGGTCCGATGGTGATGATGTTGACCACGGCGAAGGACTCCGCGCCCAGCGCCATGATGCCCATGTAGACCCAGCCGGTCTGCACCGTGTCGCGGATCAGCGGCAGCGTGATGCTGAAGAACGTCCTGGCCCGGCCGGCGCCGTCCAGCAGCGCCGACTCGTTGATCTCCTTGGGGATCTGCCCGATGGCGGCGGAGAAGAGCACGACGAAGAAGCCGACCATCGCCCAGCACATGACGATCATCACGGCGAACAGCGCGAAGCGCCGCTCCCCCAGCCAGCCGTTCTCCGGCGACAGCGAGGCCGGCAGGATGGCTTCGAGCACGCCGATCCCGGGCGTGAAGATGTAGCCCCAGAGGGCGGCGATGACCGCGATGGAGAGCGCCTGCGGGAAGAAGTAGAGGATCTTGTACGCCTTGGCGCCCGCGACCCCCGTCACCGCCTCGCCCTTCCGGCCGCGGCCACCGACGTTGATCATGAAGGCGAAGAACAGGCCCAGGCTCAACGTGACCAGCGGTACGGCGAGGGCCAGGATGAGGTTGTTCCGCACGGCGGCCCAGAACCGCTCGTCGTCCATGAGCCGGGTGAAGTTGTCGAACCCGACCACGTTGAAGTCGCTGCTGAGGCCGGACCAGTCGGTGAACGAGTAGTAGAAGGTCTGGACGAACGGCGAGATGACGAACACCGCGTACAGCCCGAACGGGATCGCCAGGAACCCGAAGACGAACCGGTACTTGACGTAGGTCCGGTACCGGGGCGAGGACCGGAAGCCCCCCGCGCCCGCCTTCGGCGATCCGGCGGATCGCCTCGCTGTCCTGGTCACGGCAGGGTCGTCGACCTTCATCCCGCCCGCTCCGTCCCGCTCGCTCACCGACTGGACTCGCCGCTCAGTGCTTGTACTTCGCGATGCTGTCGTCCTTGGCGGCGTCGTCGGCGATCTGCTGGATCTTGTTGACCGCCTCGCCCGGGCTCGCATCGCCCTTCATCATGTCGCCGAGGACGAAGACGACGTGCTCGCGCCAGGTCGTCGGGTACCAGTCGGGGAACCGGGGGTTGAGGAAGTTCTCGCCGGCCGCGTCCATGAGCCCGATCGCGCTCGTCAGGCCGGTGCCGAACTGCAGTCCCTCCTCCGAGCCCTCGACACACGCCAGCGAGGAGACCAGCTTGGAGAAGCCCGCGGCGGACTTCTTGGTGAGCATGTGGCGCAGGAACTCCAGCCCGCCGTTGACGTTCTTCGCCTTCGCCGGAACGATGTACGGCTCGCCGGCCTGGGCCCAGATCGTCTCGAACGGCATGGCGTCCGAGCCGTCCAGGTTCGGCGACGGGGAGACGGTCATCTGGAAGTCGGGGGGTGTGGTGTCCTTCGACTCGTTCTCCACCCAGGAGCCGTTGGGGATGAACAGGGCTTTGCCCTCGGTCCACTTGGTCTGCGACTCGGTGTGCTTCCAGCCGCCGGAGCCCTTGAGGATGTAGCCCTTGGCGTGGAGCTCGTAGTGCGCCTCCAGGACGCTCTTGACCGAGTCGTGCTTCCAGGCGTTGGGTTCGAGGTTGTCGATCGCGTCGAGCACCTCGGCGCCGCCGACCTTGCCGATCATCGGCAGCATGCTGAAGCCCAGGTACTGGGGGTAGACGCCGGTGTACGTCCAGCCGGCGATGCCCTCCTTCTTCGCCTCCGCGCAGACCGCGAGCATGTCGTCCCAGGTCGTGGGGTACTCCCAGCCGTGGTCGTCGAGCATCTTCTGCGAGTACCAGATGCCGAACACGGAGTACGCGATGTTCATCCGGTAGCACTTCTCGTCCCCGTACTGACCCATCTCGACGGTGCCGGGGCGCAAGGTGTCCGCGACGGTCTTCGACGGGTCGTCGATGGACGGCGCGTTCAGCAGCGGCGTCATGTCCGCGAGCTGCCCCTGGCCGATCAGCGCGGGCACGTCCATGGCCTCGTCGCCCGAGTTGTTGATCACGTCGGGCGGGTCGCCCGCGGCCATCCGGCCCTGCACCTTGGACTGGATCTTGACCGTCGAGCCGGTCTTGACCTTGGCGTACTTCTTCTCGTAGGCGGCGACGTCGTCCTCGACGTACTGCGTGCCGAAGCCGCCGTCGAAGATCAGCAGTTCCAGCGGGGCGTTCTTGTCGACACCCAGCGGGTTCTTCTCCGTCTTCTCGCCCTTGGCGCCCCCGTCGTTGTCGTCGTCACCACCGCTCGCGCACGCCGACAGGGCACCGATGGTGGGTACGGAGATCAAGCCGAGCGCCATGGCCCGCTTGACGAGATCGCGGCGGCCGACTTCCGAGGTGGATCCCATGCTCAAGTCCTCACTTTCTCCAGGACTCAGGCGGTGCACCGGGTCCCCGACGCCATGTGCCGGCGGTTGGAGGGGCCGATTACCGCGGTCGGTGATACGTGAGTGGTTCTGGGTCGTACCCCGGGAAGCCAGGGGGAGCCGCCGGGTGCGGACAGGTATAGTCCACTCGCCACCGTCCGAGCAAGATCAAATACAAGGTTCGTCGAGAGTCTTTCTCGACTTGAGACCTGGGTGGACCGGCACCGAGAAGGGCCGCGCCACCCGGATCCCGGGGGTGGCGCGGCCCTCAGTGGTACACCCAGAGGTCTAGTCCAATAGCCCTCTATCGGACCACGGTCTGGATCTCCTTCACGGTGACCGGTATGTCGTTTGCCGACTGCCCGTCCGGCAGCGCCGTCGTCGGGGTGCCCGCCGGGTCGGCGGACGGGTTCCAGGCGACCTCCCACGTGAGCAACGCCTGGAGGTCGTACGTGCCCTCGCCGCTCGACTTCCGGTACGTGATGTTGCAGGCGGCGTCCTCGGTGTCCACCGTGTAGCCGCCGCCGGCGGCCACCAGCTCGTACGAGCACTCCGCCGGGTCGGCGTGGGCGCTGTCCGCCGACAGGGTGAGCCGGCTGGGGGTGGCCACGGTGGTCGCGGCGAGCTGGACCCCCAGATAGTCGATGCTGGCGGTCACCCACGCCGGCTCCAGGTCCTGGCCGAAGCTCGCGAGCGTCTCCAGGTTCACGATCTGCCGGTCGGCGCCGGGCTTCAGGTCGACCGGCGGCGCCGGGAGCTTGATCCGCTCGTAGGCGAACATGGCCAGCATCTCGGCGTCGAAGACCTCGACGTCAGGCGGCTGCGGGAAGTCCGGGCCGATGAACTGGTACGGCTCGTACTCCTGGGCGCAGCTGAGGTCCTCCCTGTCGAGGTCGACGGTCAGTTCCCACCAGGCACCTTCATCCCCTTTGTGGTATTTCCCGTCCGTTTCGTTGAAATACTGCTCGTACAGGTCGGCGCCCGCGCTGCCGTCGTAGTTGTGGGCGCGCAGGTACTCCTCGAAATCCTTCGGCTTGTACGCCGGCTCGTACCAGCACGTCGGCGCCGGCCAGTTGGCGCCGGTAGGGGTCATGCTCGTGCCCGAGGACCCGGGATGGCTGTACGCGTACTCGACGTACGCGCTGGCCCCGCCGTCCTCGCTGCCACCGCCGCCGTAGTCCGCCGCCGCCGGCGCGACGCCGAGGCCCGTCGCCACCACGAGCCCGGCGGCCACCACGCTCGCTCTCCGCAGTCTCAGAGCTGACACTCGGGGGCTCCCCTCTCGGACTGGTCGAAGGTCATCTGCCAGACCCCCTCGTCCGACTTCTCCATCAGCGCCGTGTAGCGCACGAAGCTCTCGGCGCTGGGCTCGGTCCGGTCGACCTCACCGCTGTCGACGTCCTTGTTGAACGCCTTTCGCTGGTCCTCGCAGTACGTCACCGAGGCCACGCCCTTGTCCCGCAGTTCGACCTCGCGGTCGTAGAAGCGGGTCGCGCCCGTCACGGTCCGGCCTTCGGCCTTGAAGGACTCGACGGTGTCGGTGGAGTTGATGAACGCGTCGCCGACGACGTAGTCGGCCAGCACCGGCAGTTCGGGGTCGAGCTTGGCGAGGGCCAGCAGGTTGGCCCGTACCGCGTAGCCGTGGTCGCGCAGGACCGCGTCCTTGGTCCCGTCCCCCGTGGTGTCGGCGTCGACCTCGACCTTCAGGTCCGCGGGGAAGTCGAACTCCGGCGCGTCCGCGGCCGGTTCCGCGTCCTCCGGCGCCGAGGACTGCTCCGTGGGGTCCCGCTTCGCACCCACGATCTTGTCCGGGTCCTCGTCTCCCGAGTCCCCGCAGGACGTCAGCAGCAACGCCACGCCCAGCACCGCGGCGGCGCCCCCGCGCCAGCGTGAGGTGGTCATCGTGCGGCAACCCCCAATGTCGTGCACAGTACGAAGTCAAGTGCACGGAGCCTAACGAGGCGTGCTGGCCGGAAGAAAGCGGTACGGGGGCATTCGCACAGCCCTGTTACGCGGCGGCGACAACGGGGCGCCGGAAAACCCCGCGCCCTCCCGGGGGAGGGCGCGGGGGTCGGAAGGCGGGGTGGGTCAGTCGCGGATCAGGGAGCGTAGGACGTACTGGAGGATGCCGCCGTTGCGGTAGTAGTCCGCCTCGCCCGGGGTGTCGATGCGGACCACCGCGTCGAACTCGACGCCGGTGTCCGTGGTCACCTTCACCGTCTCCGGGACGGTGCCGTCGTTCAGGGCGGTGACGCCGGTGAGGGTGAAGGTCTCCTCGCCGGTCAGGCCCAGGGACTGCGCCGAGGCGCCGGCGGGGAACTGCAGCGGCAGCACGCCCATGCCGATGAGGTTGGAGCGGTGGATGCGCTCGTACGACTCGGCGACGACCGCCCGGACGCCGAGCAGCGCGGTGCCCTTGGCCGCCCAGTCGCGCGACGAGCCGGAGCCGTACTCCTTGCCGGCCAGGACGACGAGCGGGGTGCCGGCCGCGGCGTAGTTCTGGGCGGCGTCGTAGATGAAGGAGACGGGGGCGTCCGGCAGGGTGAAGTCGCGGGTGTAGCCGCCCTCGGTGCCCGGGGCGATCTGGTTGCGCAGCCGGATGTTGGCGAAGGTGCCGCGGATCATGACCTCGTGGTTGCCGCGGCGGGAGCCGTAGCTGTTGAAGTCGCGGCGGGTCACGCCGTGCTCGGTGAGGTACTTGCCGGCCGGGGTGTCGGCCTTGATGGCGCCGGCCGGGGAGATGTGGTCGGTGGTGACCGAGTCGCCGAGGAGGGCCAGCACGCGGGCGCCCGCGATGTCCTCGACCGGGGCCGGGTCCATGCGCATGCCGTCGAAGTACGGGGGCTTGCGCACGTAGGTGGAGTCGCCGTCCCAGGCGAAGGTGTCGCCCGTCGGGATCGGCAGCGCCTGCCACTGCGCGTCGCCCGCGAAGACGTCCTGGTACGACTCGGTGAACATCTCCTCGCCGATCGCGGCGGCGACGACCTGCTCGACCTCCAGCTCGCTCGGCCAGATGTCCTGGAGGTAGACCGGCCGGCCCTCCTTGTCCGTGCCCAGCGGGTCGCGGGTGATGTCCACCTTCATCGAGCCGGCGAGGGCGTACGCGACGACCAGCGGGGGCGACGCCAGGTAGTTCATCTTGACGTCGGGGTTGATCCGGCCCTCGAAGTTGCGGTTGCCGGAGAGCACCGCGGTGACGGCCAGGTCGTGCTCGTTGACGGCCTTGGAGATCTCCTCCGGCAGCGGGCCGGAGTTGCCGATGCAGGTGGTGCAGCCGTAGCCGACGAGGTTGAAGCCGAGCTTCTCCAGGTACGGGGTGAGGCCGGCCCGGTCGTAGTAGTCCATGACGACCTTGGAGCCCGGCGCCAGCGTGGTCTTCACCCACGGCTTGCGGGCGAGGCCCTTCTCCACCGCCTTCTTCGCCAGCAGCGCCGCGCCGACCATGACGGACGGGTTGGAGGTGTTGGTGCAGGAGGTGATGGCGGCGACGGTGACGGCGCCGTGGTCGATCTCGTACGTGCTGCCGTCGGGGGCGGTCACCGGGGTGACGCGGGTCGGTACCCCGTTGGATGACGCGGGTGCGTCGGAGGCCGGGAAGGACTCCTTGCCGGGCTCGTCGTCGTCGTCGACGTAGTTGCGCACGTCGAGCCGGAACTGCTCGGCGGCCTTCGACAGCTCGATGCGGTCCTGCGGGCGCTTCGGCCCGGCGAGGGACGGCACGACCGTGGCGAGGTCCAGCTCCAGGTACTCGGAGTACTCCGGCTCGTGCGCCCCCCCTTCCTCGTTCGAGGCGGAGTGCCACAGGCCCTGGGCCTTGGCGTACTCCTCGACGAGCGCGAGCTGCTGCTCGTCGCGGCCGGTGAGCTTCAGGTACGTGAGGGTCTCGGCGTCGATCGGGAAGATCGCGGCGGTGGAGCCGAACTCCGGCGACATGTTGCCGATGGTCGCCCGGTTGGCCAGCGGGATCTGGGCGACGCCGGCGCCGTAGAACTCGACGAACTTGCCGACGACGCCGTGCTTGCGCAGCATCTCGGTGATGGTCAGCACCAGGTCGGTGGCGGTGGTGCCGGTGGGCAGCTCGCCGGTGAGCTTGAAGCCGACGACGCGCGGGATGAGCATCGAGACGGGCTGGCCGAGCATCGCCGCCTCGGCCTCGATGCCGCCGACGCCCCAGCCGAGCACGCCGAGGCCGTTGACCATGGTGGTGTGGCTGTCGGTGCCGACGAGGGTGTCGGGGTACGCCTTGCCGTCGCGGACCATGACGACGCGGGCCAGGTGCTCGATGTTCACCTGGTGCACGATGCCGGTGCCGGGCGGGACGACCTTGAACTCGTCGAAGGCGGTCTGGCCCCAGCGCAGGAACTGGTAGCGCTCGCGGTTGCGGCCGTACTCCAGCTCCACGTTGACCTGGAAGGAGTCCGGGGTGCCGAACTTGTCGGCGATCACGGAGTGGTCGATGACCAGCTCGGCCGGGGCCAGCGGGTTGATGCGGGCGGGGTCGCCGCCCAGTTCCTTGACGGCCTCGCGCATGGTGGCGAGGTCGACGACGCAGGGGACGCCGGTGAAGTCCTGCATGATCACGCGGGCCGGCGTGAACTGGATCTCCCGGCTCGGCTGGGCCTGGGAGTCCCAGCCGCCCAGGGCCCGGATGTGGTCGGCGGTGATGTTCGCGCCGTCCTCGGTGCGGAGCAGGTTCTCCAGCAGCACCTTCAGGCTGTACGGCAGGCGGGCGGCCCCGTCGACCTTGTCCAGCCGGAAGATCTCGTACGACTCGCCGCCCACCTGCAGCGTGCTGCGGGCGTCGAAGCTGTTCGCCGACACGACAGTCTCCTTCGTCATCTTCGCGTTCCACCGCAATCCTGCCGCTACGTCCGGAGCGGGGCGACCTGAGGGTGGCACCTTCGGCAGATATCTCGATGTCGAGATAAACCCTACTCCATGGCTCCGCCGCGGCGGCCACCCGTGCCGGGTACCCGCGCAAGCGCCGCCCGAACGCGCGGACGACGGCGCAACGGGCCAGCTCAGCCGCCTGGGCCCGGCGGCTCTTGACCGGCGGGAACGGCTCGCCCGTCACGCCGGGCAGGTGCCGTCCGGGCCCTGGAACGTCCGGTACAGCCGCGGCCGGTCCGCACCCGCCGGACGGGGGTACTCGATGACCGGCACCGGCTTGCACACCGGCCAGTTGCCCTTCTCCACGTCGAAGCCGAACCGCCCGCTGGCCCCGGGCACGCAGTCGTGGCAGGGTTCGGCGCCCGTGGCCACCTTCATGTTGGTGATGGTGTTGTAGACGTCGAGCTTCGACGGCAGCCGGTCCGACCCGCCGCCCGGCGGCCGCAGGTCGTCCAGCGCGGACTCGGTGGCCCGGGCGACGACGACGAAGGCGTCGTGGTGCATGATCGCGTAGCCGTCGTCGAGCGCCTCCCCCGGCAGCCCGCTGACCTCCGCGAACTCCTGTGCGAAGGCGGCGAACCGCTCGCCGGACCCGTCGCCCGTCCGCCACGAGGGGGCGTCGGTCGCCGAGGCGCCGACCGTGACGACCCGGGCCTCGGCCATGTCGGCACGCACCTGCTGCTCCGTCAGCCCCTGCGGCAGGCCGGTCGCGACCCGCAGGATGCGGATCTCGGCGTCGACGTCGTCGCACTCCGGCTCGTCGGACAGCTGGGTGATCAGGTGCGGCAGGTCGGAGTCGCGGCCGGCGTAGAAGACGGTGTCGGCCTCCAGCCGGCAGATGCCCCGGGCGGCCGAGGAGAAGCGGTGCGGCGCGCCGCGGTAGTCGTCGCCCTGGCTGCCGACGAAGGACCGGTTGCGGTTCTCCAGCTCGTACTCGTCGCCGAACACGGCGCGCATGTTCTCGCGGGTGTTGGTGACGTAGTTGTCCTCCTTGCGGCTGTCCCAGACGAGGAAGCCGGAGGGCTCGCCGGCACGTTCACCCGGATGGTCTTCGAGGTAGGCGGCGAGGGCGGCGACCGACTCGCTGTTCGACGGCGCGGCCTTGAAGAGCTTGTCCGCGCCGATCTCCGGCGAGCTGAGCACCCCGCTGACGGCCGGGATGTCGGCGGCCGACAGCGCGTCGGCGAGGTCCTGGGTGTCCTGCTCGCTGTTGGGCAGGCCGATCGCGCCGATGAGCGGCGTGTCGGCCTCGACGGGCTCCCTCACGCCGGGCAGCTCCGCCAGCGCGTCGACCCCCGGCTGCCACTGGGACAGGTGTCTGCCGATGTTGGTCAGCAGCAGCTGGTAGTTGACGCTGCCGCGCCGGTTGGCGTCGATCTGCGCGGCGAGCACCCCGGCGAGGCTGTGCTCGACGACCTCGGGGATCATGGCGCTCGACTTCGAGGAGTTGAACGGCAGCATGAGCGCGACCCGCACGTACGGCTCCTGGCTCGTGCCCTCCGGCTCCTCCCAGAGCTCCTGCACCCGCCGGTTCTCCCGGGCCACCTTCCGCACCAGGCCCGCTATCCGCTCGTCCGGCCCGTCCGCGTCCGGCTCGAACGCCGGGGACTCGGCGGTGGCGTCGGCGACGCCGACGCACTCCTTGCCGTTCGCCGACTCCACCAGCCCGTCGCCGCACGGGTCGCCGCCGCTCAGCCGGAGCACCAGCACCACCGCGGCCGCGGTGACGGCCGCGAGGGCGAGCACCCCCAGGATCGCCTTCTCGGCCCGGCCCAGCGGACGCCGCCTAACCCATGCCATGACCTCTCCCCTCCTCGCCGCCGGCCCCGTCCCCCACGGCCGAGCCCGGCGTGCGCAGGTCCTTGAGCGCCGCCGGCCACTCCTGCGACGCGTCGTACAGCGTGCTGTTGCCCGTCGGGTGCTTCAGCGACAGGAAGTCCAGCTCCCGCCCGACCCGGCCGCGCAGGTGCGCGTCCGGTACGGACAGCGGGTCGGCGGCGAACCACACGGCGTGCAGCAGCCGGTTGACGGAGCGCTGGACGGAGTCGCCCTCGAACGTCGCGTCCCGCTCCCCCGAGGCAGTCGCCCGGGAGGCGTCGGCCCAGCCGGGGTCCGGCGGGTGCGGGGCGGTGGCGATGTGCCAGAGGTCCACCAGCCAGCGCGCCGCGGCGGCGTCGCGGAAGGTGTCGGCGAGCCACCGGGCCGCCTCGTCCGGGCGGCCCGCCGCCAGCGCGTGGCGCCGGGCGGCGGCCGGCTCGCCGCGGTCCTCGTGGTGGGCGCGCAGCAGTTCGTGCAGCTCCGGCCAGGACAGCGGCGGGTCGGTCGCGCCCGCCGGGCGGCGGCGCAGCTCGTGCACGAGCACGGCGCGCAGGAAGTCGTCGGCGACGAACGGCCGGCCGGCCTGCGGCCACTGCTCGGCGCGCAGGTGGCTGCGTACCGCCTCGACGGCGCCGGCCTGGTGGTCCCGGGTCAGATACGCGCCGGCCAGCGCCCGGGCCGCGGCGGGATCCTGCGCGACGGACAGCAGCACGAGGTACCCGCTCAGCTCCGCGTCGGGGACGAGCGCGTGGAGCATCTGCTCCGTGACGTGCTCCCCCGCCAGCCGCAGCCGCGCCAGCTCGTGCGGCTCGACGCTCGGCGGCTCCGGCGCCGCTTCGAGGGCGTCGTAGAACATGCGGCAGCCCAGCGGGCTGCCGCCGGTGAACCGGTGCACCGCGCGGGCCACCTCTTGGCGCACCCCCCACTCCGTGCCGACGCGCAGCATCGTCAGCAGCTCGTCGCGGTCGAGCGGCGGCAGCGGCAGGGTGACGAGCCCGGCGCCGGACGAACCGCGTACGGGCCGGCGCCAGCCGGCCAGCCCGGGCACGTCGGCGAAGGTGCACCGGGCGGCGCCGGCGAACCGCTCGCCCCGCGGCTCGCCGAGCGAGGTGGCGACGACGACAAGCGGGTCGGGCCGGTCGGCGGCGTCGAGGCGCCGGGCGAGCAGCAGGTCGAGCAGGTGCCCGCCGGCGGGGGTGTGGACGTTGTCGAGGAGGGCCAGCGGGCGCGGCGCGGCGTTGAGGTGCCGCCATCCGGTGTACGCGGCACGCAGGTCCTCCAGCAGCGCCTCGACCAGACAGCTCTCGGTGCGGCGGCGGATGTCGTCGCCGAGGTGGAAGGCGCGGGAGATGCCGGTGAGCACGTCGACGTCATCGCCCCGCGCCCCGGGCGGGCCGTCCACGTCCAGGTACCACCGGCGCATCGCCCGGTTCTCGCGGCGGCCCAGGTACCGGTCGGTGAAGAGCCGGACGCTCGCCGCGGCGATCGGCCCCAGGTCGTCGGTGCCCCAGCCGTCGACGAGGTCGAGCACGTCGCCGGGCCAGGCGCGGGCCCGCTCCGGGTCCTTCTCCAGCCCGCAGTCGGTGAGCAGCGCCGCGACCCGCTCGCGGGCGCACGTCTGCTCGCCGGCCTCCCCCCGGTGCCAGGCGCTGACCGCCACCAGGCCGGTGAGCAGCCGGGGGAGCCGCAGCCGGCCGAAGCCGGGGCGGTGCCCGCTCAGGCCGCGGGCCAGGTCCGTCAGCAGCTCGGCGGTGGACGAGGTGTTGGAGACCGCGGCGTCGTCGTCGGCCGTGCCCGCGCAGTCCACGACGGCGAGGGGGACGCGGTCGGCGTACGCCCCGCGCAGCTCCGCCAGCACCGCCGAGCGGCCGGCGCCGTGCCGGCCGTGGAGCACCACGGCGGGCACCTCGCCGCGCGGCTCCTGCCGTATCGTCCTGTTCCTGCTGGGGTGCAGCCCCACCATCCGGGGTACGAGTTCGGTCAGCACGGCATCACGTCCGTACAGGGTCAAGCTCCGCTTCCCTCCCGTTGCGCGGCGGCGTCCCGGCTAGCCGAGCAGGCCGCCGACCTGTCGTGCCGATTCGAGCAGCAGCTGCCGGCCGCTGGTGTCCGGGGCGCTGCCCAGCTCGTGGCTGATCCGGTCGAACAGCGCCCGCAGCCGGCCGGGCCGGTCCTCCTCGGCCGCGCGGCGCATGTCGTCGGCGTCCCGCAGCAGCAGCCGCAGCCGCTCCTCGTCGAGTCCGAGCGCGGGGCCCAGGCCGGCGAGCTGGTCGGCCAGCCTGCCGACGACGTGGACGGTGCTGTTGTGGATGAACGTGACGTCGCCCTGGACGGTGCCGATGTTCACCGGGGGCGGCGGCCGGTCCCGCTCGCGGCGCAGGAACGCGGCGAGGCCGGTGCCCGCGTGGCCGCAGTCCAGACCGCGCTCGGTGAGCTTGACCTGCCCGGTGACCAGGTCGCCGGAGGCGCCGTCGTCGGTGAGGCCGAGCAGGCCGTGGGACTGTAACGAGCGGGCCGCGGTGAGGACCTCCTCGGCGCCGAGCGCGTCGCCGTGGAAGAAGACGTGGTCGGCCACGAAGAAGTCGCGCAGCGGCAGCGCGTCGTCGCCGCGGTGCTCGAACGCCCAGCGCAGCACGGCGTCCTCGGCGTACCTGCGGCGGGCGTCGGGGTCGCGGCGCTCGCGCTCCAGGCGCAGCGCGCGCTCGTGGCCCGCGGGGCGCAGGGAGGCGTCGGCGGGGTTGTGCTCGGGCCAGTCGTGGACGTGCACCAGACCCCGGTCCGCCAGCGCGGCGATGACGGCGGAGACGCCGAGCGCCGGCTTGTTCTGCTCCCGGCCGAAGGCGGCGGTGCGCACGGGCACGTCGGGGCGGTGGCCGGACTCCCGCAGCAGCCACAGCAGCAGGCGCGCCTCGTAGCGGCCGAGCTCGGGCCGGCGGTCTGCCATCGGCGCGCAACCTCTGTTCTGCCTGCGGCGGTTGGGGATGTGCACGAATCTACCTACGATGCCCGCCGGTCACCAGTTCGTTGCCCTGCGGAGTCCCGCAATGCGGCCATCCCGTAGCCCGACCGCGACCTGCGGACGCCGCGCCGCCGGCCCGCCGCGCCCGTGCGGCCCGGCCAGCGCCGCTAGGGCAGCACCGCTAGGGCAGCACCGCGATCCCGTCCAGCTCGACCAGCGCCTCGGCGTCCCAGAGCCGGGTGACGCCGATCAGCGCCATCGCCGGGTACGTGTCGCCGGCCCGCCGCCGCCAGATGCGGCCCAGTTCGGCGGTGTGGGCGCGGTAGTCCTCGGGGTCGGTGGCGTAGACGGTGACGCGGGTGAGGTGGGCGGGCTCCCCGGCGCTGGCGGCCAGCGCGGTGAGGAGGTTGCCGAGCGCCTGCTCGAACTGCTCGGGGAGGGTCTCGCCGACGATCCGGCCGGCGCCGTCGAGCGCGGTCTGCCCGGCGAGGAAGACGAGGGTGGAGCCGGTGGCGGTGACGGCGTGGCTGAAGCCGGAGGGCTTGGCGAGGACGGCGGGGTTGATGCGGTGGACGGACACGGCGGCGGCTGTTCCCTTCGGTGGGCGGGGGGGCGGAGGGCGGGGGTACGGGTGCGGTCGGCGGGCGGGGGCCGCGCCGGGGGACGTTCCCGTACGCCGGTCAACGGCGGTACAGCTCCCTGGCGATGATGCTCCGCTGCACCTCCGTCGCCCCCTCGTAGATCCGCGGCGCGCGGACCTCGCGGTACAGGTGCTCCAGCAGGTGCCCGGCCTCCAGCGCGCGGGCGCCGTGGACCTGCACCGCCGCGTCGACGGCGGCCTGCGCGGTCTCGGTCGCCAGCAGCTTCGCCATCGCCGACCGCCGCGCGACGTCCGGCGCGCCCGCGTCGTACGCCGCGGCCGCCGCGTAGACCAGCAGCCGGGCCGCCTCGACGCGGGTGGCCGTCTCGGCGAGGGTGTGCGCGACGGACTGCAGGTCCTTGAGCGGCCCGCCGAACGCCTCCCGCCGCTCGGCGTGCGCCAGCGCCGCGTCGAGCGCCGCCTGCGCCATGCCGACGGCGAAGGCGCCGACGGAGGGGCGGAAGAGGTTGAGCGTCGCCATGGCGGTGCGGAAGCCGCCGCCGACCTCGCCGAGCACGTCGGCGGTGGTCACGGGGACGCCGTCGAAGCGCAGCGTGCCGATGGGATGCGGGCTGAGCATGTGCAGCGGCTCGCCGGTCAGCCCGGGGCGGTCGGCGGGGACGAGGAAGGCGGTGACGCCGCGGGCGCCGGTGCCGCGCGAGCCGGCGGCGGACTCGGCGGCAGCGGAGCCGGCGGCAGCGGAGCCGGCGGCCGGGGAGTCGGCGGCCGGGCCGGTGCGGGCGAAGACGGTGGCGAAGTCGGCCTCGGGCGCGTTGGAGATCCACTTCTTCTCGCCGGTCAGCCGCCAGCGCCCGGGCCCATCCGGCTCGGCGGCCAGCCGCAGCGCCGCCGCGTCGGAGCCCGCCTCCGGCTCGGTCAGGGCGAACGCGGCGACCGCGCGGCCGGCCGTCACCTCCGGCAGCCACCGGCGGCGCTGCTCGGGCGTGCCGGCCTGCACGACGGGGTACGCGCCGAGGCCCTGCAGCGCGAGTGCCGTCTCGGCCTCGGTGCACTCGTGCGCCAGCGACTCGCGCAGCAGGCAGAGCGTGAGCGCGGAGACCGGTCCGGCGTCGGGGAACACCCGGGCCAGCAGCCCGGGTCCGCCGTCCTCGCCCGGGGCGCCGAGCGCGGCGAGGAGCGGCCGGTTGACCCGGCCCGGCTCGCCCGCCTCGGCCAGCGGGCGGAGCCGCCACGCGGCGAACGCGCGCAGCTCCGCGCACCACCGCTGCAACCCGGGGTCGAGCGCGAACGCCTGCGGCTGCGGCTGCTGCGGTTCGGGCTGCGGCATGCGGGTGCTCCCCTCTGCCGGCTCTCCCGGCACGCGGGCCGCCGGCGATATCGCGGAGTGTTGACTGTCGTCACGTCAACGCTACGCTCCTTGGGGTACCGCAGGGCATACCTAGGGGGCCTACCGCCATGCAGCTGCAGCCTTCCGCCCACGCCGACAGCTTCGCCCGCGACCACCTCCCGCCGCCCGAGCAGTGGCCGGAGCTGGTCTTCCCGCTCCCCGGCCTGCGCTACCCCGACCGCCTCAACTGCGGCGCGGAGCTGCTCGACACCACCGTCGAGCGCTTCGGCGCCGGCCGCCCCGCCCTGCACACCGCCGCCGGCGAGACCTGGTCGTACGGCGAACTGCAGCGCCGCACCGCCCGCATCGCGCACGTGCTCACCGACGACCTCGGCGTGCTGCCCGGCAACCGGGTGCTGCTGCGCGGCCCCACCACCCCCTGGCTGGTGGCGTGCTGGCTGGCCGTCATGAAGGCCGGCGCGGTCGCCGTCACCGTACTGGCCGCGCAGCGCCCGCACGAGCTGCGCGCCGTCTGCGAGATCGCGCAGATCCGGCACGCGCTGTGCGACACGCGCTCGCTCGACGACCTGACCCGGGCCGGGGCGCCGGACCTGACCGTCGTCGCGTACGGCGGCGAGGGCGCCGGCGACCTGCTGCGCCGCGCCGACTCCCAGCCCGACAGGTACGCGCCGGTGGCGACCTCCGCCGACGACGTCGCGCTCATCGCCTTCACCTCCGGCACCACCGGCCGGCCCAAGGGCTGCGTCCACTTCCACCGCGACGTGCTGGCCATCGCCGACACCTTCTCCGAGCACGTGCTGCGGCCCGTCCCCGACGACGTGTTCGCGGGCAGCCCGCCGCTGGGCTTCACCTTCGGCCTCGGCGGCCTCGTCGTCTTCCCGATGCGCGCCGGCGCCTCCGCGCTGCTGCTGGAGCAGGCCGGGCCCGACCGGCTGCTCCCGGCGGTCGCCGAGCACCGGGTGTCGGTGCTGTTCACCGCCCCGACCGCGTACCGGGCGATGCTCGACAACCTCGACGCGTACGACATCGGCTCGCTGCGCCGCTGCGTGTCCGCCGGCGAGAACCTGCCGGCCGCCACCTGGCAGGCCTGGCGCGAGCGCACCGGGCTGCGCCTCATCAACGGCATCGGCGCCACCGAGATGCTGCACATCTTCATCTCCGCCGCGGACAGCGACGCCCGCCCGGGGACGACGGGCGTGCCGGTGCCGGGCTACGAGGCGCGGGTGGTCGACGCGGCCGGGGCGCCGGTGCCGGACGGGGAGCCGGGGCTGCTGGCGGTGCGCGGGCCGACGGGCTGCCGGTACCTCGCGGACGAGCGGCAGCGGGAGTACGTGCGGGACGGCTGGAACCTCACCGGCGACACGTACGTCCGCGAGCCCGACGGGTACTTCCGGTACGTGGCCCGCGCGGACGACATGATCATCTCGGCCGGTTACAACATCGCAGGACCCGAGGTCGAGGACGCGCTGCTGCGCCACCCCGACGTGCGCGAGGCGGCGGTCGTGGGGCGGCCGGACGCGGAGCGCGGCACGGTGGTCGTGGCGTACGCGGTGCTGCGCGACGGCGTGCCGCCGGGGCCGGAGACGGAGGCGGCGCTGCGGGAGTTCACGAAGGGCGAGATCACGCCGTACAAATGCCCGAAGGAGATTCTGTTCACGGACGCGCTGCCGCGGACGCCGACCGGGAAGCTGCAGCGCTACCGGCTGCGGGAGGAGCAGGCCGGGCGGGGCGTCCGGGCGGGCGTCCGCGAATCGCTAGAGTGATCGAGTGGCAGCCGAACGAACCCCGCGGTCTCTGATCGTCAGCTTCTACGGCGCGTTCGGCCGAGGCGGTGACCCGGACGGTGGCCCGGGCGGCCCCGCGGGCTCCGGGCCGGTGCCCGTGGCGGGGCTGATCCGGCTGCTGGGCGCGGTGGGCGTGGACGCGCCGGCGGTACGGTCCGCGGTGTCCCGGCTCAAGCGGCGCGGGCTGCTGGTGCCCGTACGGCACGGCGGCGAGGCCGCGTACGCCCTCTCCCCCTCCGCGCGCACCCTCCTCGACGACGGCGACCGCCGCATCTACCGCCGCGAGGCCCCCGCGGGCCCCGGCGACTGGCTGCTGGCGGTGTTCTCCGTCCCGGAGTCCGAGCGCCGCAAGCGCCATCTGCTGCGCTCCCGGCTGGCCCGCCTCGGCTTCGGCCAGGCGGCGCCCGGGGTGTGGATCGCCCCCGCGCACGTCGCGGAGGAGACCCGCCACACCCTGCGCCGCCTCGAACTCGCCCCGTACGTCGACCTCTTCCGCGGCGTCCACGAGGGCTTCACGCCGACGCCGGAGGCGGTGGCGCGGTGGTGGGACCTGCCGGCGACGGCGAAGCTGCACGAGGCGTTCCTCGACGCGCAGGAGCCGGTGCTGCGGAGGTGGTCCGCGCGGACGGCGGCGGGGTCGCCGGCGAAGGCGTACCGCGACTACCTCCTCGCCCTCGACGCCTGGCGCCACCTCCCGTACGCCGACCCGGGACTGCCGCCCGAGGTGCTGCCCCCGGACTGGCCGGGCGGCCGGGCGGCGGAGGTGTTCGCGGCCCTGCACGACCGGCTGCGGGGAGCGGCGGAGGATTTCGTGAACACGGCTCTCACACACCGTGACGAAGCAGCACGATGAGTCGTTGATACGACCGACCCGTGCCCAGCGGCCACAGCTATCCTGACTGTGGCGGACCGGACGACTCAGGAGGAGCAGTGGTGGCCATGACCGCGACCGAGCGCCCCGGCTCGGCGGAGGAGGACCCGACGCTCGCCGCCTTCCTTGAGCTCGAACTGCCGGAGGGCTATCGCGCCGAGCTGATCGAGGGTGAGATCGTCGTGTCCCCGCCCCCAGACCGTGACCACGAGGACATCGTAGGCAAGCTCATGTGGCTGATCGCCCGCGAATCCGCCACCCAGTTGTACGCGCCGGGGACGGTGGGCCTGATCACCCCGCACGGCAGGTTCATCCCGGACGCCACCGTCGGTGCCTGGGGCAGCTTCCACGGATCGGAGTCCTGGGCCGAACCGTCAGGGGTGGTCATGACCGTCGAGGTCACCTCCGTCCGCACCGACAAGGACCGCGGCCCGAAACGGCGTGGCTACGCGGCCGCCGGTATCCCGCTCTACCTGCTCGTCGATCGTTCAAACACCACGACCACGCTGTACAGCGAGCCCAGCGGGGAAGACTACCGCCAGCACAGCCGCGTGCCCTTCGGCAAGGAACTCGACCTCCCCGCGCCCTTCTCCTTCACCCTCGACACGTCGGTCTTCACCTGACCTCGGAGTTCGCCCCCCCGCGCGGGGACCGGTCCCCCGGCGGTGCCCCGATACTGGGCCGATGTGGTGGAGACGGCGCGGGGGAGCCGCGGGTGAGCCGATGGTCCACGCGTACGGGCGGATGCGCCTGTACGCGGATTCCGTCGACGGCAGCGGCACCGTCGTGGACAAGAAGGACGACGGCAAGGTCTACGAGGTGTCCTGGGTCAAGTCCGAGGCCGTCGCGCTGGACTACCTGCGCGGGCGCGACGTGCGGCAGGAGGGCTACTACGTGATCGTGGAGACCCCGTTCCGCAACTTCGGGCGGGACATGATCATGATCTTCGACGAGGCCGACGGGGCCCCGATCGAGATCCCCGAGCGCACGCCGCTGCCGGAGCCGGCGGCGTCGCCCACCCACTGCGCCCGCTGCGGCTACCCGGTGCTGCCCAGCACCCGCGTCGCGTTCCCCTGCGACGGCGACCCCGGCTGCGGCCACCCCTGGCACACCGCGGACTTCGCGCAGCGCGCCGACGAGGTGGTGCGGGCCGGGCTGGGGTACCGCTGCGTGACGTGCCGCAGTGCCGCCTGCCGGGCGTGCTACGAGGCCACGGGGGACCAGAACCGGTCCCGCACGCACGGCTTCGTGGCCGGGCCGGACGGCGGTCCGCCGCGGCCGGACGTGGAGATCGTGCACCGGCTGTGCTGGGTCTGCCGCGGCCCCGTCACGATCCTGGACGAGTAGGAGGCGGCGGGAGGGCCGGGTGCGCGGCAGGCGTCAGCCGCCGTCCAGGGTCAGTCTCGGCTTCGGCCCGTCCGCACGTCCCGTCGGCGGGCGGCGGCTGCCCGCGCGGTACGGCGCCGGCCAGGGGGCGCCGGGGCCCGTGTAGCCCTGTTCCGCGGCGGCGTGCAGGGTCCAGTGGGGGTCGTAGAGGTGAGGGCGGGCCAGGGCGCAGAGGTCGGCGCGGCCGGCGAGGATCAGGGAGTTGACGTCGTCCCAGGAGGAGATGGCGCCGACCGCGATCACCGGGACGCCCAGCTCCGCGCGGATGCGGTCGGCGTACGGGGTCTGGTAGGAGCGGCCGTACGCGGGCTGTTCTTCGGCGACGACCTGGCCCGTGGAGACGTCGATCGCGGCCGCGCCGCGGGCGGCGAACGCGCGGGCGATGGCGACCGCGTCGGCCGCGGTGGTGCCGCCGTCGGCCCAGTCGGTGGCGGAGATCCGCACGGTCACGGGGCGTTCGGCCGGCCACGCGGCCCGTACCGCGTCGAAGACCTCCAGCGGGTAGCGCAGCCGGGCGTCGAGGTCGCCGCCGTAGGCGTCGGTGCGGCGGTTGGTCAGCGGGGAGAGGAAGCCGGACAGCAGGTAGCCGTGGGCGCAGTGCAGCTCCAGCAGGTCGAACCCGGCGCGGGCGGCGCGGCGGGCGGCGGCGGCGAACTCCTCGCGGATCTCGTCCATCCCGGCGCGGTCCAGCTCGCGCGGCGTCTGGTTCAGGCCGGCGCGGTACGGCAGCGCGGAGGGGGCGACGACGGGCCAGTTGCCGTCGGGCAGCGGCTCGTCGATGCCCTCCCACATCAGCTTCGTGGAGCCCTTGCGGCCGGAGTGGCCGAGCTGGACGCCGAGGGCGGCGCCGGGCGCGTGGGCGCGGACGAAGTCGACCACGCGCCGCCAGCCGGCCTCCTGCTCGTCCGTCCACAACCCGGTGCAGCCGGGGGTGATGCGGCCGCGCGGGCTGACGCAGACCATCTCGGTCATGACCAGCCCGGCGCCGCCGAGGGCGCGGGCGCCGAGGTGGACGAGGTGGAAGTCGCCGGGGAGGCCGTCCTCGGCGACGTACATGTCCATCGGCGAGCACACGACGCGGTTGCGCAGCGTCAGCCCGCCGAGGGTGTACGGCGTGAACATCGGCGGCGTGCCCTCCGGTACCCCGGCCTCGCGCTCGACGGCGGCGACGAAGCCGGGGTCGCGCAGCCGCAGGTTGTCGTGGGTGATGCGGCGGCTGCGGGTGAGCAGGTCGAACGCGAACTGCCGGGGCGGGCGGCCGAGGTGGCGGGCCAGGTCCTCGAACCACTCGCGGCTGGCGTGCGCGGCGCGCTGGGTGGAGGCGACGACGGGCTTGCGCTCGGTCTCGTACGCCGCGAGCGCGGCCGGCACGCCGGGCTGCTCGTCGAGGCAGGCGGCGAGCGCGAGGGCGTCCTCGACGGCGAGTTTGGTGCCGGAGCCGACGGAGAAGTGCGCGGTGTGGGCGGCGTCGCCGAGGAGGACGACGGCACCGCCGCCGGTGGGCGGTTCGTACCACCAGCGTTCGTTCACCACCGTGCGGAAGGCGGTCCACTGCGACCTGTTCCCCGTCAGCGGCCGGCCGCCGAGCGCGTCGGCGAAGTACTTGGCGCACCGCTGGGCCGACTCCTCCTCGTCGCAGCCGTCGAACCCGGCGCGCCGCCAGACCTCCTCGCGCATCTCGACGATGACGGTCGAGGAGTCGGCGGCGTACGGGTAGCCGTGCAACTGCATGACGCCCGCCTCGGTCTCCACGATCTCGAAGCGGAACGCGTCGAACGCGAACGGTGCGGACAGCCACACGTACCGGCAGCGGTGCTCGGCGATCCGCGGGCGGAAGACGTCGGCGTGGGCCTCGCGGGTGGCGCTGTGCACGCCGTCGGCGCCGACGACGAGGTCGTGGGTGCGGGCGAGTGCGGCGGCGGGCGGCCCCTCGGTATGGAAGCGGAGGTCCACGCCGAGGTCGCGGCAGCGCTGCTGCAGCACCGCGAGGAGCCGCCGGCGGCCGAGGGCGGCGAAGCCGTGGCCGCCGGAGCGCTGCACGCTGCCGCGGTGGACGATGTCGATGTCGTCCCAGCGCACGAACTCCCGCCGCAGCGCCGCGTACACGACGGGGTCGGCGTGCTCGATGCCGCCGAGGGTCTCGTCGGAGAGCACGACGCCGAAGCCGTACGTGGCCTCCGGGGCGTTGCGCTCGTAGACGGTGACCTCGCGGGCGGGGTCGAGCCGCTTGAGGAGCGCGGCGGCGTACAGCCCGCCCGGCCCGCCGCCGATGACCGCGACCCGCACGGCGCTCAGCGCCCCTGCCACGCCGGGGGCCGCTTGGCGGTGAACGCGGCGTGGAACTCGGCGTAGTCGGAGCTGTTCATCAGCAGCGCCTGCGTGGCGGCGTCCATCTCGACGGCGGCGGCCAGCGGCATGTCCAGCTCGGCGGTGAGCAGCGCCTTGGTCTGCGCGTACGCGAGCGCGGGCCCGGTGGCGAGCCGCCGGGCGAGCGCCTGGGCGGCCTCGTCGGCGCGGCCCTCGTCGGCCAGCTCGCTGATAAGGCCGATGCGTTCGGCCTCGGCGGCGCGCACGGGGTCGCCGAGCATGAGCAGCCGGGTGGCGTGGCCGAGGCCGACGACGCGGGGCAGCAGGTAGGCGGCGCCCATGTCGCCGCCGGAGAGGCCGACACGGGTGAAGAGGAAGGCGAAGCGCGCGGAGTGGTCGGCGACGCGGAAGTCGGCGGCGAGTGCGAGGACCGCGCCAGCACCGGCGGCGACCCCGTGGACGGCGGCCACGACCGGGAACGGGGCCTCGCGCAGGGCCCGGACGACCTGGCCGGTCATGCGGTTGAAGTCCAGCAGCCGGCCGGTGTCCATCGCCAGGGTGGCGCCGATGATCTCGTCGACGTCGCCGCCGGAGCAGAAGCCCCGGCCCGCGCCGGCGAGCACCAGCGCGCGGGTGCCGCCGGTGCGGGCCAGCTCGGCGACGAGGTCGCGGAGGTCGGCGTACGCCTCGAAGGTCAGCGCGTTGAGCTTGTCGGGGCGGTCGAGGGTGACGGTGACGACGCCGTCGTCGGCGGCGACCCGGAGGTGCTCCCACTGCTCGGTGCTGCCGGCGGATCCGGTGAACGGGCTCATCGTGCGCGGCCCCTGTCTGCAGACGGTGGCGGGCGGTGACGGTGAGCCGAAGTTATCACCCGTACGTGACTGTCGTCACGACCACGCGATACGCGAGGACCGCGCGGGGGCTCAGCCCAGGGTGGCGACCAGAAGCGCCTTGATGGTGTGCATCCGGTTCTCCGCCTCGTCGAAGACGACGGAGTGCGCCGACTCGAAGACCTCGTCGGTGACCTCCAGCGACGTCAGCCCGTGCCGCTCGTGGATCTCCCGGCCCACGGCCGTGCCGAGGTCGTGGAAGGCGGGCAGGCAGTGCAGGAACTTCACGTCCGGGTTGCCGGTGGCGCGCAGCACGTCCGTGGTCACGGCGTACGGGCGCAGCGCCGCGATCCGCTCGTCCCACACCTCCTTCGGCTCCCCCATCGAGACCCACACGTCGGTGGCGACGAAATCGGCGCCGGCCACCCCCTCGGCGACGTCCGCGGTGAGCGTGATCCGCGCGCCGCTGGCGGCGGCCAGCCGGCGGGCCTCGGCGACGACGGCCGCGTCGGGCCAGTACGCCTCGGGCGCCACGATGCGCACGTCCATGCCGAGGATGGCGGCGGTGACGAGGTAGGAGTTGCCCATGTTGAAGCGGGCGTCGCCGAGGTAGGCGTACGCGATCTCCTCGGCCGGCCCGCGGCTGTGCTCGGTCATCGTGAGCACGTCGGCGAGCATCTGGGTGGGGTGCCAGTCGTCGGTGAGGCCGTTGTAGACGGGCACGCCCGCGTACGCGGCCAGCTCCTCGACGGCCGCCTGGGCGGCGCCGCGGTACTGGACGGCGTCGTACATCCGCCCCAGCACGCGCGCGGTGTCCTTCACCGACTCCTTGTGCCCGAGCTGCGAGCCGGACGGGTCGAGGTACGTGGTCGACGCCCCCTGGTCGGCCGCCGCGACCTCGAACGCGGCGCGGGTGCGGGTGGAGGTCTTCTCGAAGACGAGCGCGACGTTCTTCCCGGTCAGCCGGCGCCGCTCGGTGCCGGACCGCTTCGCCGCCTTCAGCTCGGCGGCCAGCGCGAGGAGGTGACGCAGCTCCTCGGCGGTGTGGTCCAGTTCCTTGACGAAGGTGCGGCCGGTGAGGTCTGTCGCCATGGTCCTGCGCTCCCGAATTCTATGCGGATGAACGCATTACTATACAGATCCGCTAGGCGGGGCCGCGATCGACGGGGCAGCTCATGCACCGCGGCCCGCCCCGGCCGCGGCCCAGCTCGCTGCCGCGGATCTCGATGACCTCGATGCCTTGTTTGCGCAGGAAGGTGTTGGTCGTCGAGTTCCGCTCGTACGCCACCACCACGCCCGGCTCCACCGCCAGCACGTTGCAGCCGTCGTCCCACTGCTCGCGCTCCGCGGAGTGCACGTCCTGCGTGGCCGTCAGCACCCGGATGCGGTCCAGGCCCAGGGCGGCGGCGATGGCGTTGTGCATGTGCTCCGGCGGGTGGTCGGTGACCTTCAGCTCGTCGCTGCCGGAGCCGGGCTCGATCGTGTACGAGCGCAGCATGCCCAGGCCCGCGTACTGCGTGAACGTGTCGCCGTCGATCATCGTCAGCACGGTGTCGAGGTGCATGAACGCCCGCGCCTTCGGCATGTCCAGCGCGACGATGGTGCGCGCCGAGCCGGCCGCGAACAGCCCGCGGGCCAGCAGCTCCACGGCCTGCGGCGTGGTGCGCTCGCTCATCCCGATGAGGACGGCGCCGTTGCCGATGACCAGCACGTCGCCGCCCTCGATGGTGGACGGGTAGTCCTCCTGGCCGCCGGACCAGACGTGGAAGGTGCCGGACTGCGGGCCGGCGAACAGCGGGTGGTGCTTGTAGATCGCCTCGAAGTGGACCGTCTCGCGCTGCCGGGCCGGCCAGCGCATCGCGTTGATCGACACCCCGTCGTAGACCCAGCAGGAGGTGTCGCGGGTGAACAGGTGGTTCGGCAGCGGGCCGAGGAGGAAGTCGTCCGGGTCCATGACGTGGAAGCGCACCGACGCCGGCTCGGCGAAGCCGGCCAGGTACTCCCGCTTGGTCATCCCGCCGACCAGCGCCTCGACGAGCGCGGCGGAGTCCAGGGCCTCGAAGGTGGAGCGGAGCTTCTCGGTGGCGAGGGGGCCGTACTCCTTCTCGTCGAAGACCCGGTCGAGGACCAGCGCCCGCGCCTCGGGGATGTCGAGGCTCTGGGCGAGGAGGTCGCCGAAGAGGTGCACCTGCACGCCGCGGTCGCGCAGCACGTCGGCGAAGCCGTCGTGCTCCTCGCGGGCGCGGCGGACCCAGAGCACGTCGTCGAAGAGGAGGGCGTCCTTGTTGGTGGGCGTGAGCCGCTTCAGCTCCATGTCCGGCCGGTGCAGTATCACGCGGCGCAGGCGGCCGGCCTCGGAGTCGACGCGGAATGAGGGCGCTGGCATGGGATCAGACTGCCACGCGGGGCGGCGCGGGGCAGCGATTCGCCGATCACGCCGCAGGGGGGTGCGGGGCGCGGCGCCGGCGGGCGGCAGGACTGCGCCGCCCGCCTCCCGGGACCCGCCCGGCCCCGCTCAGTCGCGGGGCTTCCCCTTGCCGCGGACGCCGTACGACAGCACCAGGCGCCGGACCTCCGGCGGGGCCTTCCTGACCCAGCGCAGCGTACGCAGCCGGTTGCGGAACCTGAGTGCGTACTCCCGGTCCCAGGGGTTCCCGAAGCCGTAGACCGGCGGGATGAAGGACTCCGCGCGGATGTGCTCGAAGATCCGGGCGGCGGCCGTGGCCGGTGTCAGCCGGCCGTCGCGGGCGGCCTCGCACTCCGCGGCGGTCCGGTCCAGCAGCGCGTCGTAGAGCGCGAGGGGCTGGTGTGACCGCCCGGCCTCGGGCGCCCGGCTGCGCAGGTCCTCGTCCGCGGTCCGGCGGTCCCCGGCACGCAGGTACTTGGTGCCCCGCTTGAGGGTCAGCGCGTCCACCATCGTGCCCAGGAGCCAGACCCGGGAGACGGCGTTCCACAGCATGAAGTCCGCGGAGGCGGCGTAGGCCATGGCGGTCAGACGGCTCTGCCGGCGGGCGATCCCCCGCTGGAGCCGTTCGAGGTAGGCGTACCGCGCGGCGATGAAGTCCCCGTCCCGCACCATCTCCAGCAGGTCGTTCGCGGCCGTGAAGACGACCTGCGCCGAGGTGTACAGGTCGTGGCCCAGCAGCGGTGCGCTGTCCGCGGCGGCCCGGTCCAGCAGGAGCATCCGGTCCGCGGCCATGGCCGACGCCTGCCAGGGGACGTTCTCCGCCTGCCACTCGTCCACCGGCGAGGCCGACTCGAACTGGCCGGCTATGGAGGGAAAGCGCGCCACGTGCGCCATGAACTCCGCCCAGTCGCCGTCGCCCGCCGGGTGGCGCCGGGCGTCGAGGCACAGCTCCACGCTGGTCAACGCTCCGGGCTCCGGCCGGTCGTCGTGGTTGCGCAGCGGCGTGACGCGCAGCCATCCCCCGTCGAAGAGGTGGTGCAGGGTGCCCTGGCACCAGGGGCGTGAACGGTCCAGACGGCGGATGACGTCGTCGTACGGCCGCACGTCGCGCGCATGCGCGCCGATGATCCGGGTGGGCGGCCCCTCGGGCTCCCGGGTGGCCCCCAGGGCCTCGACCACCGCGGGTTCCGGCCCGTCGGTGGCGACGACGCAGCGGGCCCGGCGCTCCTCCCCCGACGCCAGCACCAGGCGGACCCGGTCGCCCTCGTCGACGACCTTCGCCACCCGGTCCGAGCCGTGGACGCGCGCGCCGCAGCGCTCCGCGACGGCCAGCATCCAGGCGTCGACCTCCGGCCGGTAGTACACGCTGTCGCCGTGCTCGGACGGCACGTTGAACTGCAGGGCGTGCGTCCGCACGTGCGGCTGGTCGGCCGTGTGGTGGGCGAAGCCGAAGGTGCGCTGGGCGCCGCTGCCCGCGGAGACCTCCTCGCGGACCCGCTGGGCGACGGCGAGGGCCCCGATCTCGGGAACCTGGAAGCGTTCGGCGATCAGTTCGTAGAAGAAGGACGTGCCGGGGACGCTCAGCTCCCCCGAGTGCGGGCGGAGGGGGCCGTCCGGGCCGAGCACCAGGACGCTCGCGCCGCCCCGTGCCAGGGCCGCGGCCAGCATGCCCGCGGTGATGCTGGTGCCGATGACGGCGATGTCGACGCCGGCGTCGGCGTCGGTGTGGGCGTGGGCTTCGTTGGCGTTGGGTGTGTCAGGCGGCGTCATGGCGAGTCTCCCCTGGCGCGTCGGTGGCCGTGTCGCTCTCGTGCTGCCGGGCGATCTCGGTGGCCAGCAGGCGTGGCCACCGGGGCGCGGGCTCCTCGAAGAAGGCCCTGGCGTCCAGGCGGACCCCCAGATCGCCGCGGAAGCGGTTCAGCAGCTGTACGACGCCGAGCGAGTCCAGGCCCAGCTCGACGAGGCTGGCGTCCTCCGTGAACTCCTCCGCCGGTATGCCCAGCTGCTCGGCCAGCCGTTCGCGGAGGTAGTGGCCCAGCGACCGCTCGCGCTCGTCCGGCCCGGCGGCCAGCAACCCGGCCAGGAACCGGCCGCCGTCGTCGGCGGCGGCGAGGTCGTCGCTGATCCTGTCCAGCAGCGGACGCGGCCGCCGGGACTCCAGCAGGGGTTTGAGCGTCGGCCACACCGCGTCGCAGACCACGGCCTGCGTCGCGCCCTGCGCCAGCAGTTCCGCCAGGTGCTCCAGCGCCGTGTCGGGGGCCAGGGTGCGCAGCCCGTTCGCCTCCAGCCGCCGGAGCAGTTCGTCGCCGCCCAGTCCGCTGGCGACGTGCCACGGGCCCCAGTTGACGCTCAGGCCGGCCAGTCCCCGGCTTCGGCGGTAGGCGGCCAGGGCGTCGAGGAACTGGTTGGCAGCGGCGTACGCGCCGAGGTCCGCCGAGCCCCACACCGAGGCGATCGACGACATGCCGACGAAGAAGTCGAGGGGGGCGTCGCCGAGAAGGCGGTGCAGCGTCCAGGCCCCGGTGACCTTGGAGCGCATCACGTCGTGCAGCCCGGCGGGGGTGAGGTCCCGCAGCAGGGCGGCGTCGGCCGTGCCCGCGGCGTGGATCACGCCGCGCAGTGTCCTTCCGGTCTCCTCGACGCCCCGCAGGACGCCGGCCATGGCGGCGGCGTCGCAGACGTCGGCGGCGACGGCGGTCACCGTGACGCCGCGCCGCTCCAGGGCGCGGACGCGCTCGACGCGGTCGCGCACCGCGGTCGGCAGCCCGGGGTCCTCCCAGGTGGCGCGGTCGGGCAGCGCGGTGCGGCCGGTCAGCACGAGGTGGCGGGCGCCGAGGCCGACCAGCCAGTCGGCGAGGGTGAGCCCCAGTCCGCCCAGGCCGCCCGTGACGAGGTAGGCGGCGTCCTCGCGGACGGCCGGCGGGGCGGGCGCGGGCGAGGCCGCGGCCGGGACGAGGCGCGGGACCAGCCGGGCACCGCCGCGGAGCGCCACCGCGTCGTCGTGGTCGGGGCTGAGGATCTCGGCGGTGAGGCGGTCCGCCTCACCCTCCGCGTCGCCCCCGGCCGGGTCGAGATCGACGCCTCCGCCCCACAGCTCGCTGTGCTCCAGCGCGATGACCTTGCCGAGGCCGTCCAGCGGGGCGGCGGCCAGTCCCTCGGGGCGGTCGGCCGCGGCCGTACCGCGCGCTCCCCGGGTGACCAGCCACAGCCGCGGCGTTCCGGCGGAGCCGTCGGTCAGCTCCTGGACGAGGTGCAGCACGCTCTCGGCGCCGAGGCGCTGGGCGTTCTCCAGATCCCGTGCGGTCGCCTGGCCGGCGGGCGGCCCGTCCAGCGCCCAGAGGTGGACGACGCGGTCCAGCGGGCCGAGCGAGCGCAGCAGCGCGCGCAGCGCTTTGCCGTCGCCCGGCGGCACACGGTGGACGGTCCCGGCGGCGCCGGCGGCGTCCGGACCGTCGGCGGGCACCGCGAGGTGGCACTCGCCGCCCAGCTTGGTCAGCCGCTCGGCGAGCCGGCCCGCCAGCCCCGACGCGTCGGCCAGCAGCAGCGTCCGGCCCGGAGCGGGGCCGCCCGGCGCCGGTGCCGTCGCCGACCGGATCGCCTCCCAGCGGATCTCGAAGCGCACGGAGTCGCGGGCCGCGGCGGCGGTCCGGCGCGGCCGGGGCCCGCCGCTCCGGTCCGCGACGACGTCGTACGCCTCGTGCTGGAACGGGTAGGTGGGCAGGTCGGCGCAGGAGGCCGGGCCCGTGCCGTGGAGCGCGGACCAGTCCACGGCGGCGCCGTGCTCGTAGAGGCGGCCCAGGCCCGTCAGCATCGCGGCCGCCTCCGGGCGGCCCTCGCGGATCGACGGCACCCACACCAGATCGGTGTCACCCAGCGCGTTGGCGCCCAGGCCGAGCAGGGTCCGGCCCGGGCCGGCCTCGACGAACGCGGTGACGCCGCTGTCGTACAGGGCGCGCATGCCGGGGGCGAAGCGGACGGCCTCCCGGGCGTGGCGGGACCAGTAGCCGGGTGCGGCCAGGGTCTCGGGCGTCGCGAGTTCTCCGGTGAGGTTCGACACGAGCGGGAGGGCCGGCGCGGCGTGCGGCGTGGCGGCCGCCGCCTGGTCCAGCTCGCCCAGCACGTCGTCGAGCAGCGGCGAGTGGAAGGCGTGGGAGACCTTCAGCCGCTTGGGGGCGACGCCCCGCTCGGTGAGTTCCGCCACCAGTTCGTCCACGGCGTCGGCCGCGCCCGAGAGCACCGTCGACTCGGGGCCGTTGACCGCGGCGATCGACACGCGGTCGGCCCGCCCCTCGACGGCGTGGATGGCCTGCGCGGCCGCCTCCTCGCCCAGCGGCACGGCCACCATCGCGCCCGGCGCGGTCACCGACGCCATGAGCCTGCCGCGCAACGCGACCAGGCGGACGGCGTCCTCCAGCGACAGCACGCCGGACACGCAGGCCGCCACGTACTCGCCGACGCTGTGGCCCATCACAGCGGCCGGTTTGACGCCCCGGGACAGCCACAGCTCGGCGAGGGCGTACTCGACGGCGAAGAGCGCGGGCTGCGCCCAGGCGGTGTCCTCGGCCGAGTGCGGCGGGGACAGCAGCTCCTCGGGACGGGCGCCCAGCAGCTCGGCGCAGCTGTCCAGCGCCCTGCGGAAGACCGGTTCGCCGCGGTGGAGTTCCAGGCCCATGCCGGCGTACTGGGCCCCCTGCCCCGTGAACAGGAACGCCACCTTGGCGCGGTGTCCGGGCAGGGCACGGCGGGCCCTGCCCGCGGTGCCCCGGGCCAGCTCTCCGAGCCCCCGGGCGAGCCCGGCGGTGTCGCCGGCGACGAGGGCGGTCCGCACCCGGTGGTGGTCGCGGTGGAGGGCGGCGGCGCGTGTCAGCGTCTCGGGCGGGACCTCGGGCCGGTCCTTGATGTAGGCGGCCCACCGGTCGGCCAGGTCGCGCAGGGCGGCCTCGGAGTGGGCGGACAGCGGGAGCAGATGGGCCGGGCGGACGTCCGCGGGGGCGGGCTCCCGGGCCGGCTCGTCCCGGTGGACCCGGTGGGCCTGGCGGACCCCGTGGCCCTCGCCGCTCTCTCGCGCCGGGGCCTGCTCGATCACCAGGTGGGCGTTGGTGCCGCTGGCGCCGAAGGAGCTGAGCCCGGCGACGCGCGGCCCCTCGCGCGACGGCCAGTCGGTCAGCTCGGTGGCCACCCTGAGCCGCATGGCGCGCCAGTCGACGTTGGGGTTGGGGCGGGTGAAGTGCAGGCTGGGCGGGACGCGGCCGTGCCGGACGGCCAGCAGCACCTTGATGAGGCCGGCGACGCCCGCCGCGGCCTCCAGGTGGCCGATGTTCGTCTTCACCGAGCCGACGTACACGGGGTCGGCCCCCGCGGGGGAGCCGCCGTCCGCCAGAACCGTGTCCAGGGCGCGGAGTTCGACGGGGTCTCCGAGCGGTGTCCCGGTGCCGTGGGCCTCGACGTACCCGATCCGGCCGGGTGCGACGCCGGCGTCCCGCAGGGCGTCGCGGATGACGTCCTGCTGGGCCGGGCCGCTGGGGACGGAGATGCCGCTGGCGCGCCCGTCGTGGTTGACGGCGGTGCCGCGGATGACGGCCAGGACGTCGTCGCCGTCGCGCTCGGCGTCCGACAGCCTCTTGAGGACCACGACGCCGCAGCCCTCGCCCCGGGCGTAGCCGTCGGCGGAGGCGTCGAAGGTCTTGCAGCGCCCGTCCGGCGACACCGCCCTGGCCTTGCTCACCAGGACGAAGCCGTAGGGGGAGAGGATGACGTTGACGCCGCCGGCCAGGGCCAGGTCGACGTCCCCGGAGCGCAGCGCCGAAGACGCCTGGTGGACCGCGACGAGCGAGGAGGAGCAGGCGGTGTCGATGACCTGGACCGGCCCGCGCAGGTCGAAGGTGTGGGCGATGCGCCCCGCGATGAAGCTGGACTCGCCCAGGAGCTGGTAGGGGTCGATGGACTCGGGCGTGCCGAACTCCTGGCGCAGCCGCACGTAGTCGTTGGTGCTCGCGCCCATGTAGACGCCGGTGCGGCTGCCGCCGAGGGAGCCCGGGGGGATGCCCGCCCGTTCCAGCGCCTCCCAGGTGACCTCCAGCGCGAGTCGCTGCTGCGGATCCATGCCCGCCGCCTCGGGCGGTGAGATGCCGAACAGCTGGGCGTCGAATCCGGTGACGTCCGGCAGGTAGCCGGCATCGAGCACGTACGCCTTCGCGGGCGCCTCGGGGTCGGGGTCGTAGTACGGCGCCGCGTCCCCCCGCTCCGCGGGGAAGGGGCCGATGGCGTCAACGCCGTCGGACAGCAGGCGCCACATGCTCTCCGGATCGGACACCCGCCCCGGGAAGCGGCATCCGGCACCGACGATCGCCACCGGTTCCCTGGCGGCCCGCTGCCGTTCCTCCAGCGCGTTCCGGAGCACCGAGATGGTGCCGAGGGCCTTGGCCAGCTCCTCGCGGTAGTCCGGGGCGCCGGCGGTGGGTACCAATGACGTCATGAAGCCCTCTCAGTACTCGGTGATGGTCCGCAGCTCCGCCATCAGACCCTGGAATTCACCGGACTGCATGAGCGGCAGCATCGACATGAGCTTCCCGATGTTCCCGCTGGCCCGCAGCCTGCCCGTCATGAAACCGGCGGACGGGTGCAGTTTTCCCTGCTGCACGCGGACGCTGTTCTTGTAGGCGGCGGAAATCGTGAAGGTGGGGGTGTCGGCGTCTCCCAGCCGGGCCTCCTCGATGCGCCCGCGCACGATGCGGAAGTAATACCGAACCTCGTCGCCCACGGGGGTGTCACGGATGACGTACTGCACCGTGATGTTGATTTTCTCGCGTTCCGGAAGCAGCTGTCCCCGCTTCTCCACCTCCGTGAAGAACTCCGGGGTCAGGAACTGTACCTTGGACAAGAAAGTGCTCCTCTTCTGTGGCTTTCCGGCGGTGGGGTCACCTGCTGGTCAGGGCGACCTTGAGCGACTCGAAACCCCGCATCGTCACGCGCGGCTGGTGGACGGGCTCCTCGACGACCTCGATCGAGGAGAAGCGGTCGAGCATGGCGTTGAGCGCGATGCCGATCTGCTTGTGAGCCATGGCCCATCCCACGCAGTGATGGATTCCGGCGCCGAAGGAGAGGTGGGAGATGTTCGGCCGCGTGATGTCGAAGCGGTCCGGGTCGGGGAACTGCTCCGGGTCGCGGTTGGCGCTGCCCAGGATCGCGATGATCGTCTCCTGCGGCGGGATCACGGCGCCGCCCAGCTCCAGCGGTTCGAACGTCATGCGGGCGTTGATCTGGATCGGAGGGTCGTAGCGGAGCACCTCTTCCACGGTGTTGTGGACCAGGTCACGGTTCTCCCGCACCAGTTCCAGCTGTTCCGGGTGGCGGGTCAGCTGGAGCACCATGCCGGTGATGGTGTTGGTCGAGGTCTCGAAGCCCGCGGAGACGAGCATGTTGCAGAAGGTCATCAGCTCGTCGGCGCTCAGCTGGCCGGCCTCTTCCAGCTCGATGAGTGCGGAGATCAGGTCGTCCTGCGGCTCGGCCCGCTTCCTGGCGATCAGTTCGGCGAAGTACTTCTGCGTGAACTCCATGCCCTCGTCGGCGTCGAGGAGTTCGTCGGCCGTCAGGCCGATCTCGAACGTCCTCTGGAACGCCTGCATGGGCTCGCGCAGCGCCGGTGCCTCGTCGCGGGGCACGCCGAGCAGGGTGGTGACGGTCGCCAGCGGCAGGGGAAAGGCGAACTCGTTGAGGAGGTCGCCGCCGCCGGCGGCGGCCAGCGGATCCAGGTACTCGTCGACCAGGTCCCGCATGGTCTGGTCCATGGCCTCCACGCGGCGCGGCGTGAAGGCGTGGTTGACCGCCTGACGCAGCCTGGTGTGCTCGGGGGGGTTGTACCAGAGCAGGCCGGAGGCCATGCGGCGCAGCGAGGCGTGCTCGTTCCACTCGCCCCCGAACCGGCCGCCCATGAACAGCTCCGCGTCCCGGCCGACCTTCTGGTTCCGCAGCACCTCGTTCACCAGCTCGTAGGGGGTGACGATCCAAAAGCCCATCTGGCTCTTGTAAACGGGCGCCTTCTCCCGCAATTCCGCGTAGAGCGGATACGGGTCCTTGTGACCCTCCGGACTGAGCAGTAGCTGCGCCAGGAGGGTGTCGGCCTCTTCCGTCAGCTTCTCGTCGGCGGAAACCGTCCCGCCATCTGTCATGTCTGCCATGGGCGCTCCTGGAGCGACGTGCGGCCGGGGAGAAAAGTTGTTGAGCCCGCGTTCCCCCCTGACAGTAGTCAGGCCCGCAACACCCGTCTTCGGTCCGATGGATGAACTGTGCCTCATCCTTTTTGCCACCCTGGCACCTGCGGCCCATACCGACCGGTACTCAGAGCGGAAATCGGCGCGGTGCCCCGGGCCCGCCGGTGCACGGAGCGGGCCGTGCCTTTAGGATCCGGGCGGATGGGCCCTGCCGCGAAACCCGAGGGGGTTTTCCCGTGACGCAGTCCGGCTTGACGCTGTTCTGCCTGCCGTACGCGGGGGGCGGAGCCGCGGCGTACCGGCCGTGGCTTCCCGACCTGTCCGGCACGGCGCGGGTCCGCGCGCTGGAGCTGCCCGGCCACGGCGAACGCAGGGCGGAGGCGCTGCCGGCCGACAAGGACACCCTCGTCAAGGACATCGCCGACCGGATACGCGAGGATCAGCTGCGCGGAGACCAGCCGGGCCACTACGCGCTGTTCGGCCACAGCCTCGGCGCCCTGCTCGCGTTCGAGGCGGCCCACGCGCTGGCCGGCCCGGCGGGGCCGTGCGCGCTGCTGGTCTCCGGCCGCAACGGGCCGGCCCTGCCGCACCCGGTGGCTCCCGTCCACCGGCTCCCCGCCGACGAGCTGCTGCGACACCTGTACACGCTGGGCGGCGTTCCCTGGGAGCTGCTCAGCACGCCCGAGGTCACGGACCTGTTCCTGCCGGCGATCCGCGCGGATCTGAAGATCGCCGAGGACTACGAGCGGCCCGGGGTGGGGCCGCTGGACTGCCCCGTCTGGGCGGCGGCGGGCGACGACGACCCCCTCGCGGATCCGGCGGGGCTGCGCGCATGGGCCCGGGAGACGAACGCCGGCTTCACCATGACGACCGTCCCGGGCGGGCACATGCCGCTGCATCAGCCGGCGTTCGTGGCGGAGATGCGCGCGTTCCTGGGGCGGTTGGCGTCCGCCCCGTCCCCGCCGCCGGGCGGCTGAAGGGGACGGGGGCAGGGGGCGGTCTCAGTCCCTGATCTGGCAGATGACGGCGCCGGTAGCGAGGGAGCCGCCGGCTTCGGCCTTCAGGTTGGCGACCGTACCGGTGCGGTGGGCGTGGATCGGCTGCTCCATCTTCATGGCTTCGAGGACCACGATCAGCTCGCCCTCCGTGACCTCGTGGCCTTCGCTCACGGCGACCTTGACGACGGTGCCCTGCATGGGTGAGGTCAGGGTGTCGCCCGGAGGGGCCGCCGTGCCGCGTCGGGTGGTGCGACGGCGCCGTGCGGGTGCGCCGCCGCCCGCGGGGGCGGCGCCTGCCAGCGGCGTCGCCAGCGTGGCGGGCAGCGAGACCTCGACCCGCTTGCCGCCGACCTCGACCACGACGGTCTCGCGCGGCACGCCCTCCTCGCCCTCGGCTCCGGCCCCCGTACCCGCGCCGCCGGTGAAGGGCTCGATGACGTTCGTGAACTCCGTCTCGATCCACCGGGTGTGGACGCTGAACGGTTCG
>NZ_BAAAPF010000016.1:0-48818 GCF_039531005.1 Streptomyces synnematoformans | reverse complement strand
GCGCCTCGCCGGGGAACTGGGCATGCGCTACGCGGACGACGACAGCGGCGGCACCGGGGACGCAGGCGATGACGGCGACGGAAACAGCGGTGAGCACGACGGCGACGACGGCGACGACGGCGACCGCGCCACCGCCCTCGGCCACCGCGCCGGCGACGTCCGCCTCCGCCTGGCGCCCCACCGCGCCGGCGGCCCCGAGGCGTACCGCATCGACGTCGCCGACGGCCGCGCCACCGTCACCGCCGCCACCGACACCGGCGTCTTCTACGGCACCCGCACCCTCCTGCAGGCCGTACGCACCGGCGGCGGCGTTCCGCCCGGCCGCATCGACGACCGGCCCGACCGCCCGCAGCGCGGCTTCATGGTCGACATCGCCCGCAAGCACTTCAGCGCCGCCTGGCTGGCCGACCGCGTCCGGGAGATGGCCGACCTCAAGCTCAACCAGCTCCACCTCCACCTCTCCGACGACCAGGCGTTCCGCGTCGAGAGCGCCACCCACCCCGAGGTGGTCTCCGACCCGCACCTGACCAAGGCCGAGGTGACGGACATCGTCGAACTCGCCGCCGGCCTGCACATCACCGTCATCCCCGAGATCGACTCCCCCGGCCACCTCGGCGCCGTCCTCGACGCCCACCCGGGACTGCAGCTGAAGACCCCGGAGGGCCGCCCGGTCGAGGGCGCGATCGACATCTCCAAGCCCCGCGCCGCCCGGCTCGTGGACGACCTGCTGAAGGAGTACGCACCGCTCTTCCCCGGCCCGTACTGGCACCTCGGCGGCGACGAGTACGTCGCGCTGATGTCGAGCGACCCCGAGGCCCGCTACCCGCACCTGGCCGCCGCCGCCCGCGAGCGCCACGGCGCCGGCGCGGCCGTGGCCGACCTCACCGCCTCCTGGCTCAACGAGCGGGCGGACACGGTCAAGGAGTTCGGCAAGAGGGTCAAGGCGTGGAACGACGGCTTCGTCCCGGGCGCGAAGGTCGCTCCGGACCGGGACCGGGAGGTGGAGTACTGGACGGGCAAGGAGGCGTACGCCCGCGACCCGCAGGCGTTCCTGGAGGACGGCCGCCGGCTGGTCAACCTCAACGACGAGTATCTGTACTACGTCCTCGGCGAGCCCAACGACTTCACGTACCCGACCGGCGAGCGGATCTACGAGGAGTGGACTCCCGCGGTGCTGCGCGGCACCCGGCCGGTGCCGCGGCGGCTGGCGGGGCCGGAGAAGGTGCTCGGCGCCCGGCTCGCGCTGTGGTGCGACCTGGCCGGGGCGCAGACGCCGCGGCAGGTGGCGGAGGGCGTCAGGCTGCCGCTGGCGGCGCTGGCGCAGAAGGTGTGGGACCCGCGGAAGCCGGCGCTCGCGTGGCGGGAGTTCGCGGAGCTGGCGGGGACGGTGCGCGGCGGGTGAAGCGCAAGGCGAAACGGACGGCGAAGTGGAGGGCGAAGTGGAGGGCGAGAAGGTGACGTGAAGGGCGAAGGGGCCGCCCCGCCGGCTGCGGGACGGCCCCTCGCGGGAGATGCCGCGGGAGGCGTCAGTGCCTCACGGCGCCAGCTCTCCCCCCAGCCGGCCTTCGTACGGCGTGCCCAGCGCGGCCCTGTTGTAGTACACGGACCCCGACGGCGACACGCCCTGGCTGCCGGCGTCCAGCTGCAGCAGCGTGCCGTCGAAGGAGTTCTCGCCGAGCGCGCCGATGACCAGGTCCGTCCGCCCGTACCCGGACAGGTCCGCCAGCACCACCGACGAGCCGAGCCGGTCGCCGTTCTCGCTGACCCCGCCGATCCCGGGGGTGTCCTGGTGGTACATCCTCGGCGAGCCGGACGCGGTCGACAGGCCCGAGGAGGTGCCGTACAGCAGGATGGACGTGCCGGAGTCGCGGATGGTGGCGCCGTCGCGGACGCTGTCCTCGCGGTAGACGCCGACGAGGACGTCGGCGCGGCCGTTCAGGTCCACGTCGCCGACCGCGACGGAGTAGCCCATCGCGTCGCCGGCCTCGGACGCGCCCGGCACCGAGCCGCTGCTCTGGTGGACGATCTGCTTGCCGGTCGTCGTCAGCCCGTTCGTGCTGCCCTTGAGCAGGGTGATCTGGCCGCCGTTGTGCGCCGACGACTCGCCCACCCAGGGCTGGCCGACGACGAGGTCGGGGTAGCCGTCGCCGGTCACGTCCCCGGTGGCCACCGACCGGCCGCCCGGCACGCCGAGGCCCCCGGTGACATCCAGGCCGGCCGACGTGCCGCGGAGCACGTCGAGGTGCGCCTTGCCGTCCGGGTCGCGGTAGGTGAGCGCCGCGTCGTCGTAGCCGTCGAGGTTGAAGTCGCCGACCGCGGCGTCCGGGTAGTCCACCGTCTCGGACGCGAAGGAGCCCCCGCGGCGGTTGCCGTCGAGGTCGAGGACGGACCACTCCCGGGCGCCGACGCCGAGCACCTCGTCGCGGCCGTCGCCGTTGAAGTCGCCGGCGGCGACCGCCGAGCCGAACTTGGCGCCCGCCAGCGGGGAGTCGGCGCCGAGGGCGACGTTGGTGCCGGAGTCCAGCCCCGGCCCGTACAGGACGGTGACCACGCCGCTGTCGGCGTTGCCGGCGGCGTCGTCCTTGTTCGGGGCGCCGACGACGAGGTCGGCGATGCCGTCGTTGTTGAAGTCGCCCCACTCGGTGTCCGTGCCCCAGGCGTCGCCGGGCTGGGCCGTGCCGGGCACGCCGGCCCGGTTCTGGGTGAGGACGCGGGTGCCGCCGGCGACGGGGCCCTCCTCGCCGCCGGGGACGACGAACACCGCGCCGGAGCCGGTCTGCCCGCCGCCGTTGGCCCGCGGGATGCCGGCGACGAGGTCGCCGCGGCCGTCGGCGTTGTAGTCCCGGGTGGGCAGCGCGTGCGAGGCGCCGGGGGCGGCGGCCATCTTGCGGATCCGGCCCAGCCTGGAGTACAGCCGGTCGCCGGGGCAGGCGGTGACGTTGACGTCCGAGCCCGCGCCGTACGGGCGGAAGCGGCCGTCCTTGTGACCGGAGATGTTCCTGATCGTCTTGGGGTCGCCCGCGGCGACGAGTTCGTCGTTCTCGTCGTACTTCAACGGCGTCAGCGTCGTGCTGCCGGCGGGGTTCACCCCGTACTGGCCGAGCTTCCAGCCGGCGATGCGCGCGACGGCCTCCAGCGCGGCCGGGGAGGGGTAGCTGTGGGTGTGGTAGTCGCCGAGGATGGCGATGCCGGTGGAGTGGCTGTTGAAGTTGAGGGTGTGCGCGCCCATCACCGGCTGGTCGATGCCGCCGGCGCGGCCTTCGAAGATGCGGCCGCACTTGTCGACGACGAAGTTGTAGCCCATGTCGTTCCAGCCGTTGTCCTGCACGTGGTACAGGAAGTCGGCGCGCACCATGGCGGCGGACTGGGCGCACGTGTAGTTGACGGCCTCGGCGGTGTGGTGCACGAAGGCCGCCTTGATGCCGTCGGGGTTGTACGTCGGCGGGTCCTCGACCAGCGACTCGTCGGCGCCCCAGGCGGCGCGGGAGATCACCGGCGGCGCGGTGACGGGGGAGTCGGGCGCCGGGCCGGGGTCGGCCTGGGTGACCGCCGCGACGGGGACCATGCCGGCGTCCTCCGCGGACGCGGCGTACTCGGCGGACGCGCCGGACGCGCCGGACGCCGGGCCCGCCGCGTGCGCGGCCGGCTCCGTCTCCGTACCGGGCTCCGCACCGACCCCGGCGGCCTCCGCCTCCTCGGCCTCCTCCGGCGTGACGCCCGGGTCGACGAGCGCCACCTTCATGCCCCCGGGCAGCGGGGTGCTCGTGCCGTCCGCGCGTACGACGCGCGCCTCCACGCCGTCCGACGGCCCCACCCACAGCGGCTCGGTGCCGCCCCGCATGTCCGCCGTGAGGTCGTCGCTGGCGGCGTTGTCCTCGGTGTCCAGCGTGTGCCAGCCGCTCCACTCGCCGGTCTCGACCGAGCGCGTGCGCACCTGGGCCTCGCCGCCGAGGCCGCGCCGTTCGTTGCTCCAGGAGATGCCGACCGTCGAGAACTGCTCGGTCGAGGTCCGGTCCACCTTCTGCCGGGCTCCGTTGCCGGCCAGGTCCACCTTGTGGAGGGCCGGTTCCCGCGGCTCCAGGTCGGCCGCGGCCGGGCCGCCCGCGCCGGTGCCGGAGTCGGCCACGGCGACGGTGACGGCGCCCGTGCCGCCGAGCACGACGGCGCCCAGGGTCAGCCAGGCACGTCTGCGCAGACTCAGCGGCCGGTACGCATGCGATCTTCGCGGACTCAATTCCCGCCCCTTCGTTCACTCACGTATGACGTTCGTTCTCGCTTGACACATGTACAGCGCCGTCGGGGTCGAAAACGTGACAGGAGGGTCCTGAGCCGCACAAAGAAGACGGCCGGAGCCGCTACCCCCCACAGGAGCTGCTCCGGCCGTCGGCCTTGAGTGCGGGTGCCCGTTCGGGCCCGCTGTAATACTCAGCGCCAGCGGGCCCGGAAATGTCACAGCCCCCCTGCCGCGGGTGCCGGCGCACGGTGTTCCGGCCGCCGTCCGGCCCTCCGTCCGGCTGTCGTGCAGCCCCTCGTCCGGCCGGCGTCCGGCCCTCGCCGGGGCCTCCCCCGCTGGCGCGGACCCGTACCGGGTGTGTTGCGAAGGACACGCAGCCGCCGTAGCGTGCACCTCGCGCCGGACCTCGGCGCACAGGCATTCGTTTCGACTACTCGCTCGACGGTCCGCCCAGATCCGGGGGTGCTCCGCAGATGTGTCCGCGTGTACCGCGTCTCCTGGCGCCACGGACCGACTGACCACCGTGCAGGGGGAATACGCGGAAGACACCGCGCTGTCCGGCGCGGTGCACGCTGCCCAGCGTGGTGACGAGGCAGCCTTCCGCATCGTCTTCCGGACGGTGCACCCTCGGCTGCTCGGATACGTACGCAGCCTCGTGGGCGACGGCGACGCCGAGGACGTGACCTCCGAGGCGTGGCTGCAGATCGCCCGCGACCTGGGCTCGTTCAGCGGCGACGCGGACCGCTTCCGCGGCTGGGCGGCGCGGATAGCGCGCAACCGCGCGCTCGACCACGTGCGGATGCGCTCCCGGCGGCCCGTCTCCGGCGGTGACGAGACCCAGCTCGCCGACCGGCCGGCGGACTCGGACACCGCCGAGGAGGCGATCGAGGCGCTCGGCACGGGCCGCACGATGGCCTTCATCGCCCGGCTGCCCCGCGACTACGCCGAGGTCGTGGTGCTGCGCGTGATCATGGGACTGGACGCCAAGCGCACCGCCGAGGTCCTGGGCAGGAGCCCGGGCGCGGTGCGTACGGCGGCGCACCGCGGCCTCAAGCAGTTGACCGCGCTTATCGAGCGGCCGCAGGAAGAGCGGGAAGAAGAGGGGGACGTTCCGCCCGGGGAAGGGCAGCAGCCTGGCGGTGTGACGCAATCAGCCGCACGGACGCTTAAGGAAATGTGATGGTGGACGACCGGTACGGCTGGCTCGACGAGGACGTCGCGGAGCGGCTGCTTCGCGGCGAGCCGCTCGACTTCGCGGACGGCTCCGGCCGCCGTGGCCGCAAGCGCTGGTCGCCGGAGGACCGGGCGGCGGCCGAGCGGCTGGCGGCCGTGCTGGCCCGGGTGGCCGAGTCGGGCCGGCCGGGCGAGAACGGCCGGGTGCCCGGGGAGCAGGCCGCGCTGGCGGCGTTCCGGGCCGCGCGGGAGAGCGCCGGGCGGACGTCGGCCGCCGAGTTCGCCGCCGAGTCGCCGTTCGGCAGCCGCCGGGAGCGGCAGCGGCGCCGTTCGGGCGTCGTGCGACGGCTGCGGTCGCTGCGGCTGAGCGTGGTGGGCGCGGTGGCGGCCTGCGCGGTCGGCGGGGTCGCGGTGGCCTCCACCACGGGGGTGCTGCCCTCGCCGTCGTTCATCCAGGACACCGGCGGCAAGCGCTCACCGAGCGTCGGCGCCACGTCCTCGGCGCAGACCCCCGGCGGCGGCAAGGACGAGGACGGCGCCGCGAAGGGCGGCAAGAAGTCGGGCCGGCCCGGCGCGGGCGAGGGCGGCGGCGAGAACGGCAAGGACCCCAAGGGCGCGGGCGGCAGCATCGGCACGAACCCCGACCTGCCCGGCCGCGGGGTCGTCGGCGACATCAACGGCGTGCAGCCGCCGAACGGCGCGGACGCGGAGGCCGTGCTCGACGGGCTGTGCCGCGACTTCCTGGCCGCCCGGGCCGGTACGGGCCCGATGCCGGGCCAGGGCCGCATGCAGGTGCTGGAGCAGGCGGCCGGCGGCGCGGAGGCGGTACCGGGGTTCTGCTCGAACCGGCTGGGCACGAACGCCGGCACCCCCGGCGGCACGACCGGAGGCGGTACGGGCGGCAGCACGGGCGGCAGCACGGGCGGCAGCACCGGCGGCGACCAGGGGGAGACGACCGGCCCGAGCCCGACGACCCCGACGTCCCCCGGCACGGACGGGGGCGGTTCGAGCGGCCCGGGCGGGGACAGCGGCGGGAACACCGGCGGCGGCGAGGACTCGGAGGGCGGCGACCCCTCGCAGAGCCCCACCGTCGGCATCTCGGAGTCCCCGAGCGTCCCGTCCCCGACGAAGACCACGGGCGCCCCGTCCCCCACGTAGCCGGGGCCGCCGCGGGCCCGGCACCGATCTACGCCCGTAACCACCCGCCTTTGCGGGGCTTTTGACCTGTCGTGCCCGTTTTGGACGGCAAGTTGTCCGGCCGTCGCATGGCTGTATCGGACAAATGTGGGGGTGCCCACGTCAAACGTCCCTGTTGTCTGGCATTGTTGCACTGTTCTGTTCGATTCCGGGTGTGGCTGGGGCAGCGGCCTTACGGAGAGCGCGCGGGGGCGCGGGCACGGCGCGCAGTGCCGCAGCCGATCACGAGGCACACAAGGTGGGGGAAAACGAAGGACCGGCGGACGCGTGGGCGGCGCCGGGCGACAAAGGTGCGGACGAGGACTTGCAGCCGCTCGTCCACAGCGCACAGGCAGGGGACGAGGCGGCGTTCACCGTGCTGTACCGGCGGCTGCAACCGGTGCTGCTGGCGTATCTGCGCGGCGTCGTCGGCGACGACGCCGAGGACGTGGCGGCCGACGCCTGGCTGGTGATCGCCCGCGACCTGGGCCGGTTCCGCGGCGACGGCCCGTCGTTCCGCGGCTGGACGGTCACGGTCGCCCGGCGCCGCGCGCTCGACCTGCTGCGCCGGGAACGGCGCCGCCCGCAGGGCGTCCTGCTCGACGAGCGCGTTCACGACCTGCCCGCGGAGCGCGCGGCCGAGGACCACGCGCTGGAGTCCCTGGGCACCCGGCAGGCGCTGCAGCTCATCTCCGCGCTGCCCCGCGACCAGGCGGAGGCGGTGCTGCTGCGCACCGTGGCGGGGATGCGCGCCACCGACGCCGGGGAGGTGCTGGGCAAGCGGCCGGGCGCGGTGCGTACCGCCGCGCACCGCGGGCTGCGGCAGCTCGCCGAGCTGGTGTCGTCCGCGGCCTGGCGGGAGCGGAGCCTGGAGCGCGCGGCCGTCACGGCGACGGGCGCGGGCCGGCCGGCGGGGAACGAGGCGGACGACGTGGAGGGAGCGGAGAGAGCGGAGGGGGCGGCCGGTTCGGAGGAGCGGCTGAAGGTCCGCCTGGGCGCCTGAGAGGTACGGTACGCACGCTGCCGTACACGTGTCGGCGTACCGGAATCGGCACGGACGGCACGCACCGGAGGGCTGCCGAAGAGGGAGGGAGTGGCGCGGGCGGTGCTGGGGGAACGCAACCCGCCCGCGCCATATGCGCTGACCGCAGGTACGGGGGGAACCCCGGCCTAGCGCTGGGCCGATGACCAGTCGGCACATCACTTACAGCGTCGGCGGCGGAGAAAGTGTCACAACCACAGCTCAGCGCTGCGTATGCCGTACAAGGCACCGCGGCCCCGGCGCTTACGCCGTACCGCGGTGCCCGCTCAGCTGTAGACGACCACCTTGTCGCCGACCCGGACGTCCCCGAAGAGGTCGGCGATCTTCGCCTCGTCGCGTACGTTCACGCAGCCGTGCGAGGCGCCGGCGTAGCCGTTCGCGGCGAAGTCGGCGGAGTAGTGCACGGCCTGGCCGCCGCTGAAGAACATCGCGTACGGCATGGGGGTGTCGTAGAGCGTCGAGACGTGGTGCCGGCTCTTAAGGAAGACCTCGAACACGCCCTCGCGGGTCGGCGTGTACTGCGACCCGAAGCGCACGTCCATCGCCGCGAGCACCTCGCCGTCCTTCATCCAGCGCAGGGTGTCGCTGCGCTTGCTCACGCACAGCACCCGCCCCTCGGTACAGCGCGGGTCGGGCTCCTCCATGGTCTGCGAGGTCGGCGGATACAGCTCGTTCCGCGTAGGTTCGTCCGTACGGGCCAGCAGCCGTTCCCACGTGACGACGTCGGTCTCGCCGGTGCGCGGCAGGCCGCGGTCCTTCTGGAACGCGGAGACGGCGGCCGCGGTGACCGGGCCGTAGTACGCGGTGGGGCCGCGGTCGAAGACGCCCTCCGCGCGCAGCCGGGCCTGCAACTCCCGCACCTGCTCGCTCTCGTCGCCCTCGGCCATCAGCACCTCGGGCCCCTCCGGCGTCGGCTCCGCGGTCGCGGTCGCGGCCCCGGCCGGGGACGACTCGGACTCCGGCTTCTCCGCCGGCTTCTTCCGGGACGGCGAGGCGGACGTCTCGGCGGGCTTCGCGGACTCCGCGGGCGACGACGACGGCGCCGACGGCGACGCCGACCCGCTCCCCGCCGCGTCCGCCGAGGCCGAACACCCCGCCGCCGCCGCGAGGGCGGCCCCCGCCGCCGCGAGCGCGACGGCCCCGCGCATCGAACGCACTCTCCGGTGAATGCTCACATGTGCTGGACGCAATTCGTCCACCCCCCCGGTTCCCTGCAACAAGACGTCGAACAATACTCTCCCCCGTCACGCCCCTTCCGGAACCCAGTAGCGTTCTGTTGCCTGCCGGACACTTTGTGTTTGCCGCGATCCCCTGAAATGGCCCGCCGGCCCGGCGGGCGCCGTTCCGGACGCCGCCGGGCCGCCCGTGGTCGCCGCTAGGAGGGTTGGGTGTGCGTATGAGCGCCGTCGGCAAGGGACTCAGGCGGCGCGGCAGGCTGATGGCGCAGGCGCTCGGCCCGCCGCAGCGCGCCGCCCGGACCTTCGCCGCGCCTCCGCGTGTTGCCGCGCGCGGGGGCACGGGAGCGCGGGTGGGGGCGGGGACCGACGCGGAAGCGGGGGCGCACGCCGGTGGGGCGCGGGAGCCGTACGTCGCGCCCCGCGCCACACGGCTCGTCACGTCGCCGGTCTTCGTGCTGTCCTCCGTACGCTCCGGCTCCACCCTGCTGCGCGTCCTCCTCAACAGCCACCCCGAGATCCGCGCCCCGCACGAGATGCACCTGCGCACGCTGCACGTCCGGCTCACCCGCCCGTACAGCGCCAAGGCCATGGAGGGCCTGGAACTCGACCGGCGCGAGCTGGAACACCTGCTGTGGGACCGGGTGCTGTACGTGGAGCTGGAGCGCAGCGGCAAGCGGGTCATCGTCGACAAGACGCCCGCCAACGCCCTCATCCGCGACCGGCTCGCCGACTGCTGGCCCGAGGCCCGCTTCCTCGTCCTGCTGCGCCACCCCGGGGCCGTCGTCTCCTCCCTCGTCAACCGCCGCAGGGACCCGGACCTCGACGCCATCCACACCGAGGTCCTCGACTACGCCGAGGCCCTGGAGACCGCCCGCACGCAACTGGGCCCGGCGGGGCACGTGCTGCGCTACGAGGACCTGACCGCCGAGCCGGCCGGGACGACGCGCGGCATCTGCGAGTTCCTCGGCGTCGAGTGGACGCCGGAGATGCTCGACTACGGCGAGCACGACCACGGCACCTTCCGCCCGCACCTGGGCGACTGGAGCAACAACATCAAGTCCGGCCGCATCCAGCCCGCCCGCGCGGGCGACCACGGCGCGGGGCTCCCGGACCGGCTCGCGGAGATCGCCGGGCTGTGGGGGTACGGGCGCGCGGCGCGGTCCGGGTGAGCAGGTCCCGGCCCGTTGTCACCTCCGGACCGTAGGCTGGTCGCTACAGTCCGTGCAGGAGCGGAGAGGACGGCGGAAAGGCTGGGAGCAATGGCACGCCGATCGGAGTCCGGTCTGCCCATCGAGCCGGTGTACGGCCCCGAGGCCCTGGCGGGGTGGGATCCCGTGGTACGCCTCGGCGCGCCCGGGGCGTACCCGTACACCCGCGGCGTCTACCCGACGATGTACACCGGCCGGCCCTGGACGATGCGCCAGTACGCGGGCTTCGGCACCGCCGCCGAGTCCAACGCCCGCTACCGCGACCTCATCGCCCACGGCACCACCGGCCTGTCCGTCGCCTTCGACCTGCCGACGCAGATGGGCCACGACTCCGACGCGGCCCTCGCGCACGGCGAGGTCGGCAAGGTCGGCGTCGCCGTCGACTCGGTCGACGACATGCGGGTGCTCCTCGCCGGCATCCCGCTGGACCAGGTGTCCACGTCGATGACGATCAACGCCCCGGCGGCGCTGCTGCTCCTGCTCTACCAACTCGTCGCCGAGGAGCAGGGCGTGCCGGCGGACAGGCTCACCGGCACCATCCAGAACGACGTGCTGAAGGAGTACATCGCCCGCGGCACGTACATCTTCCCGCCGAAGCCGTCGCTGCGGCTGGTCGCCGACGTCTTCCGGTACTGCCGCGCGGAGATCCCGAGGTGGAACACCATCTCGATCTCCGGCTACCACATGGCGGAGGCGGGCGCCTCGCCCGCGCAGGAGGTCGCGTTCACGCTGGCCGACGGCATCGCGTACGTGCGCACCGCCGTCGCCGCCGGCATGGACGTGGACGACTTCGCGCCCCGGCTGTCGTTCTTCTTCGTCTCACGGACCACGCTCCTGGAGGAGGTCGCCAAGTTCCGCGCCGCGCGGCGCGTCTGGGCGCGGTTGATGCGCGAGGAGTTCGGCGCCCGCAACCCCAGGTCGCTGATGCTGCGCTTCCACACCCAGACCGCCGGCGTGCAGCTCACCGCGCAGCAGCCCGAGGTGAACCTCGCCCGCGTCACGGTCCAGGCCCTGGCCGCCGCCCTCGGCGGCACGCAGTCGCTGCACACCAACGCGTTCGACGAGGCCATCGCGCTGCCGACGGACAGGTCGGCGCGGCTCGCGCTGCGCACGCAGCAGGTGCTGGCGTACGAGACGGACGTGACCGCGACCGTCGACCCCTTCGCCGGGTCGTACGTGGTCGAGTCGATGACGGACGAGTTGGAGGCGGCGGCGGTCGAGCTGATGCGGCGGGTGGAGGACCAGGGCGGCGCGGTCAGCGCGATCGAGAACGGCTTCCAGAAGGCCGAGATCGAGCGCAACGCGTACCGGATCACGCAGGAGACGGAGGCGGGCGAACGGGTGGTGGTGGGCGTCAACCGCTACCGGCTGGACGAGGAGGAGCCGTACGAACCGCTGCGCGTCGACCCGGCGATCGAGGCGCGGCAGGTGGAGCGGCTGGCCCGGCTGCGCGCGGAACGCGACGGGGGCGCGGTGGACGCGGCGCTGGCGGAGCTGCGGACGGCGGCGGAGGGGACGGAGAACGTGCTGTACCCGATGAAGCGCGCGCTCGCGGCGCGGGCGACGGTCGGTGAGGTGTGCGATGCGCTGCGGGGGGTGTGGGGGGCGTATGTGCCGGTGGAGGCGTGGTGAGGGGGCGAGCGTGCTGGTCGGGGGCGACCAGCACGCTCCGGTCGGCCGGTACGGCCGGGGGTCAGCCGGTCAGCGCCGCGAGTTCCGCGTCGGCGCGCTCGTTGACCTGGGCGAGGACGCGGCCGGCGGCGGCCAGGTCCTCGGCGGGTATCCCGCTCCAGATGCGCGCGGAGACGGGGGCGACCTCCGCCGCCACCGCCGCGAGCAGCTCGCGCCCCGCGTCCGTGGGGTGCAGGTGGGCGCCGTCCGTGCCGAGCAGCTGCCTGGCCAGCAGCTCGTCGAGGGTGGCGCGGACGTCGGCCGGATCGGCCTTGAGGTAGCCCTCGATCCGGGCGGCGAGCGCGTCCGGGGTCTGCGGGGAGTCGGCGGTGGCGGCGGTGGCGGCGGTGGCGGCGGTGCGCAGGGCGACCTGCTGCTGGAACGTGATGCCGTGGCGGTCGAGGATGCGCTCCAGGACCCCGCGGGCGGCGTAGTGCGCCAGGGCGAGGGTGCGGGCGTCGGCGGCGGGTGCGGTGGTGGTCACGGGGATGCCTCCCGGGTCGTGGCAAGCGGTACATCGAGCAGAGTCAGCAGCTCGTCGGTGAACGCACGCGTCCGCGGGCTGTCGAGGCCGCCGAGCGGCTCCAGGAGCTGCTGCAGCAGTTCCTGGACCACGACGATGGCCTCCCGCGCGACGGCCTCCCCCCGCTCGGTGAGGGCGAGCCGCATGGCGCGCGGGTCGCGGGGGTCCCGGGTGCGTTCGACCAGCCCGTCCGACTCCAGGGCGCGGGCCAGCTTCGAGACGTACAGCGCCTCCATGCCGGTGTGGTCGGCGAGTTGCCGCTGGCTGGGCTGCTCGCCGGCGCGCCGCATGCCGTACAGCGAGGCGACGAGCGCGTACTTCGCGTGGGTGAGGTCCAGCGGGGCCAGCGCGCGGTCGACGGCGACGCGCCACTTGTTGGCGAGCCGCCACACGTAGAAGCCGGGCGTGGGACCGGGGGAACTCTCACTCATGACGAATACTGTACATGACTACTATGTCCATGGCTATTATCCGGGGAGCGGACGGACCCCGCACGGCGGTGGCGGGCGGGGCGCGCCGGGCCGCTTCCGGCGTGGGAGGGCGGGCGTCAGGGCCGCCCGGGCGGCGGGGCGGCCGCTTCCAGTTCGGCGACGGTCCCCGACATGATCGTCCGCACGTGCTCGGTGAGGTGCTGGACGGGCCAGTCCCACCACGCCGCGGCGAGGAGCCGGGCGACGTCCTCCGCGTCGTAGCGCGTACGGATGAGGCGCGCCGGGTTGCCGCCGACGATGCCGTAGTCGGGTACGTCCCCGGTGACCACCGCACCGGCGGCGACGACCGCGCCGTGGCCGATCCGCACGCCGGGCATCACGGTGGCGCCGTGCCCGAACCAGACGTCGTTGCCGACGACGGTGTCACCCCGGCCGGGCAGGCCGGTGATCAGGTCGAAGTGCTCGGCCCAGGAGCCGCCCATGGTGGGGAAGGGGAACGTGGACGGGCCGTCCATGCGGTGGTTGGCGCCGTTCATGAGGAACCGCGTGCCCGTGCCCAGCGCGCAGAACTTGCCGATGACGAGCCGCTCGGGCCCGTAGTGGTACAGCACGTTGCGCGTCTCGAACGCGGTCGGGTCGTCGGGGTCGTCGTAGTAGGAGTAGTCGCCGACCTCGATCAGGGGCGAGGTGAGCAGGGGTTTGAGGAGGACGACGCGGGGGTGTTCGGGCATCGGGTGGAGCACGGTGGGGTCGGCGGGTACGAGCGGCATGGGCGAGGGGCGTCCTCTCGGGCCGGCGGGGCACTAGTGCGACGAGTGTAGCGTTAAGCTGCGGGGGCGCCCGGACACGTCGACAACCGGATAGTGGAACCGAGATGACAGACCCCGAAGGCACGCCAGCCCCCGCAGACATGTCAGCCGCCAGTGCGCCGGACGCCTCCGGCGTCACGGACCCGGCGACCGCGAAGCCGGACCGCCGCCCGGGGGGCCGCACCGCCCGTATCCGCGCCCAGGTCCTCGCCGCGGTGCGCGCCGAACTCGCCGAGAACGGCCACGAGGGACTCACCATGGAGGGCGTCGCGACGCGCGCGGGCGTGCACCGCGCCACGGTTTACCGCCGCTGGCGCGACGTGGGCGGCCTCCTCGTCGACGTGATCGACGCCGCCGGCGAGATCGACTGGCAACCGCCGGACACCGGCTCCCTGCACGGCGACCTGACGGCGCTCAACGAGGAGATCCAGGAGTCCCTGACCGTAGAGCCGTCCTTCGCCGTCGCCCTGATGGCCGCCTCGTTCCACTCCGAACGGGCCGCGCGGGCCCAGACGCGGCTGTGGGAGGACCGGTACGCCCAGTGCGCGATCCTCGTCGAGCGCGCGGCCGAACGCGGCGAACTCCCGCCGGGGCAGACGGACGCACGCCGCCTGCTACTGGCCGCCACCGCCCCGGTCTACCACCACCTGGTACTCCTCCGCGCCGCCCCCGACCCCCGGCTCCCAGAGCAGGCCGCGACGGCGGCGGTGCTGGCGTCGGCGGGGGGCGCGTTCACGGCGCGAGGGGAGGGGAGTCCGTGAAGGGCGGGGCGGCGTAGCGGTCGGTGGCCCTTGGCGCCTCTCCGGGAGGCCATGGTCCCGTAGTGGCGGTCGTGCGTTGTGTGGGTCGGATGCCGGGGCGCCTGGGCACGCCCGGGATCGGTGCCGGCGGCCGTTGGGATCTCCCACGTACGGCCATCGCCCCCGTCACCGTCCGTCGATGTGCTGCGTGCTCGGGTGGCATGCTTCAGGTCCGGCCGCGGGCGCGTCGTCGGCAAGGCCGACGTGGGCGCCGGTGTCGTCGCTGCCTGCCGCGGCGAGGACGGCATCCAGCAGGCCGGGGAAGCGGGCATCGAGGTCGTCGCGGCGCAGTTCGACGAAGCAGCGGGTGCCCTCCTGCCGGGTGCGGGTGACGCCCGCGTCGCGCAGCACGCGCAGGTGGTGGCTGAGGGTGGACTTGGCTACCGGGGCGCGCAGTTCACCCCATCCGCGTTCCCGGCCGTCGGCCAGGACGCGCACCAGTCCGATGCGGATCGGATCGCAGAACGCCCCCACCACCGCGATGAAGGTGATCTCGTCGCGTTCAGGATGCCGCGCCTGCTTCATGGCGGCCATGCTACGTTAACGTTCGTTGTTCTACGAACATCGAACATGGAGGGTTCATGACCGCCCCGCGTTCCGCAGACCAGACCGGCAAGGTCGTCGTCGTCACCGGCGCCGGCTCCGGCATCGGCCGCGCCACCGCACGCGCCTTCGCCGACGCCGGAGCCCATGTGCTGGGCGTCGGGCGCCGCGGCGACGCCCTGGAGGAGACCGCCGCCGGGTATCCCGGCATCGCCGCTCATCCGGCCGACCTGCGCGCACCGGACACCGCCCATCGGGTGATCGGTGCCGCGGTCGAACGGTGGGGCCGGCTGGACGTGCTCGTCAACAACGCCGGCGCCACGAAGATGATGCCGCTGGCCGAGACCACCGCCGCGGGCATCACCGCACTGTTCGACCTCAACGTCACCGCACCGAGTCTGCTGGCCCAAGCAGCCCTGCCGCACCTGCGCCGCAGCCGCGGTTCGATCGTGAACATCTCCAGCACCTACGGCCACCGGCCCCTGCCCGGCGCCGCCCACTACGCAGCCTCCAAGGCCGCCCTTGAACAGCTCACCCGTACATGGGCCGTGGAACTCGCCGCCGACGGCATCCGCGTCAACGCCGTGGCCCCCGGGCCGACCGAGAGCCAGGCCCTGGCCGCCGCCGGGCTGCCCGAGGCGACCATCGAACACATCAAGCAGCAGGAGACCAGCCGCATCCCCCTCGGCCGCCGCGGCGAGCCACACGAGGTCGCCACCTGGATCCTGCGCCTGGCCGACCCGGCCACCACCTGGCTCACCGGCCAGGTCCTCACCCTCGACGGCGGCCTGGAACTCACGTAGCCGGTCCATCCCCGCGTGCGCGGGGAGCAGAACAGCGAGTGGACGCAGTACGTCACGACCCGGGGTCCATCCCCGCGTGCGCGGGGAGCAGCAGCCGCCAGGCTGGTCGTGCGCAGTCCGCCGGGGTCCATCCCCGCGTGCGCGGGGAGCAGTTCATGCCCGCGCCCGGGGCGCCGGTGTGCGGGGGTCCATCCCCGCGTGCGCGGGGAGCAGAGCTTCACCTTCATCCTGCACGTCCCGGTGCAGGGTCCATCCCCGCGTGCGCGGGGAGCAGAAGGTGCCGAAGGGCGGGGCGCGGGCCGCGGCGGGTCCATCCCCGCGTGCGCGGGGAGCAGCGGGCCCCTGGAGACCTTGGCCGCCCCCTTGGGGGTCCATCCCCGCGTGCGCGGGGAGCAGGGCTCGCTGACCTGGGTGTTTATCGAAGGAAGACACCGTCCCGAGCAACAAATGAAGATTCGGACATTTCCACCAACGAGCTAGGGGCCTGTGTACACCCCGGTGTACGAGGTCCAACTCTCCACGCCATGCTACGAGTTCAGCTTCAACCGAGTGGGCCGGACCACACACCGAACTCAAGCTGCCAGGGCGGCGACCACCAGGCCGCACGACGGTACAGGGCGCCCACCGTCCGTACGACCGCGCCCGCGGCGCTGATCGCGTACACGGCGCGGTGGTCCCGACGGCGACCTGCGGACTCGTCCTGTTCCTCGTGGCACACCCGTCGCGGCGGAAGACGGGCGCCGGGGATCACGAGACCGGCAGAACGTAGCTGCGGACCTCGGCGATCTTCGCCGTCTTCGCCGTTCCCGGGAAGCGGATCACATGGCAGAAGGCATACCGCGTACCGTCAGCCGCCTCGATCGTGCCGTCAACGCCCGCCTCCCGGCCGTGAGTGAGCAGGGAACCGAAAGCGACCTCCTTGGCTTCCGGCAGGTCGGCCACCCAGGCGCGCACGGCTTCACGCCCACGGAGGACGGCCTCGCCCACCAGGCTCCACGCCACGTCCTCACCGACCAGCGCGGCCACGGTCGCGCCGTCTCCCTCGGCAAGGGCGACCACGAGGTCACGCAGCACCTCTTTACGCGGCGCGTTACCGCAGTCCGCCGCAGACCGGATCGTCACCATGCGGCGAGTCTACGACCGACCGGTGACACAGACCGCGCCCGCGAACCCCCACGACCGGGCCGGTCAGGGCCGTGGTCCACGCGGACACGCGCATGTGCCCCGGGGAACCGGGTCGGGTACGACCTCGGGCTGTCACGGAGTCGACCGGACGCCCTCCCCCGGCGGAGGACCAGCGGGGGCGTGTCCGCAAGGGGCGGCCGCGCGGCCGGCTCTCGTCGCCCGCGAGCGGCTCGGCTCGACTTCGCTTCTGCCTAACCGCTATCCATTCCCCCATGCAGGACGTGGTGCTGGCGCTGCTGGCCAAGGAGCCGTCGCACGGGTACGACCTGCGCGCGCGGCTGCTCGCCGCGCTCGGGCCGCTGGGCGAGACGCTGAACGCGGGACAGATCTACGTGACCCTCACCCGGCTCGAAAAGGCGGGCCTGGTCGTCCAGGAGCGTGAGGACGCGCCGGTACGCGGCCCGCGGCGCGAGGTGTACGCGCTGACCGCGGCCGGCCGGGAGCAGGTTGCCGCGTGGCTGGCCGAGGGCCTCGGGCCGCGGGCGGACGTGACGGAGTTCCACCTGCAGCTGGTGGCCGCCGCGGAGTCGGGCATGGCCTCGCCGCTCGCGCTCGTCGAGGCCCGGCGCCGCGAGCTGAGGCGCAGCCTCGCCGAGGCCCAGGGGGCCGTCCTCACCCACGACAGAGACTCGGAGGCCGGGCGGCTGCACGCGGATCTGCGCTGGCTGGAGGCGTGCGAGCGTACCTGGTCCACCTCCACGCCGCACACGGAAGGCGGAGGGAACGGATGACGACACGAGGCGGCCGGAGGCGCGGTGCGCGGCTGCGGCGCAGCGAACCCGAGGGCCGACCCGCAGGCCCGGTGCTGCGCGCCGTGGGCCTGTCGCGGTGCTACGGGCAGGGCGCGAGCACGGTCGTCGCCGTCGACCGGGTCGACCTTGACGTACCCGCCGGGCAGACGCTCGCCGTGACCGGTCCCAGCGGCTGCGGCAAGTCGACGCTGCTGCACCTGCTCGGCGGCCTCGACCGGGCCCGCCACATGCCGTCCGAGCTGTCCGGCGGGCATCGGCAGCGAGTCGCCGTCGCCCGCGCCCTGGACAACGAGCCGCTCGTGGTCCTCGCCGACGAGCCCACCGGGAACCTCGACACCGCCGCGACCCACGACGTCCTCCGCCTCTTCGCCGACCTGCACGCCGGCGGCCAGACCTTCGTGCTCGTCACCCACGACGGACGGGGCGCCGCCACCGCGGACCGGATCGCCTCCCTCCGGGACGGGGCGTCCGCCGACGACACCCCGCTCGCCGCGGCGGCGCTCGTTCCCCTCGCCTCGCTCGCTGCCGTACGCGCCCCGCGGGACCAGCGGCGTGCGGGTCTGTTCAAGGCGGTCGGCGCCACGCCCGGCACGGTGGCCGCACTGCTGCTCACGCAGCACCTGCTCCTCACCGCGGCGGCCACCGCCACCGGCGTTACCGTGGAATGCCTGACAGCACCCGCGCTCGCCGACCCCAGTGCCGGGCTGCTCAACACCGCCGGCCCGCCGACCACCGGCATCGTCGCGGCCGCCGCCCTGCTCTCGGTCGTGGTGGCCCTGGCCGGCACGTTCGGCCCCGTCGTGCGTGCGGTACGCTCCAGCACGGTCGGCGCCCTGGCCGATCCGGCCCACCTGACGGAGTACCGCCCCCGGCTGCCCGCCGTGACCGCCTACCTGCCCACGCCGCTGCTGATCGGGGTACGGCTGATCGGCCGCCGCCCCGGCCGCGCGGCTGAGCGCGGTGGGGACGGCGGCGACGACGGTCATGGTGACCGCGGCCCTCACGTGGCGGGTGTCGCTCGACGCGGAGGCCGCCCGCGGCACGTCCACATTCGAGGACATCCGGAACGACGTGACGGCCCACGTGATGCTCGGTGTCACAGTCGCTCTGCTGGCGCTGTCCGTGCTCAACACCGTCTTCGTCAGCTGGAGCACGGCGGTACAGGCCCGGCGCGCCCTCGCCGTCACCCGCACCCTCGGGGCCACCCCGGGCGAGGTCGTCGCCGCGCTCTGCACCGCGCAATTGCTACCCGCCGTGGGCGCGATCGCGGTGGGGATTCCGATCGGTTTCGGCCTGTTCTCGTTGTTCAGCGACGTCGTCGTGATCCCCCCGGGCGCCTGGCTGGCGGTCGCGGCCCCGGCCGTGCTCCTGACGGTCACGGCGCTGGCCGCCCTGCCCGCCTGGCTCCACACCCGCAAGGCGGCGGGGTGTGCTCTGAACGCCGAGCCCGTCTGACGGAACTGATCGCGTGGCGGCAGCCGCGGGATCGGCGCCGGGCTCCGGGCGCACGGCATCCAAACAGCAGCGTCAACCGGGATCAGGAATCCAGCATGTGAACACCCCTGGTGACAGGCACGTCCCCATGGCAGGATTCCCTATTATTCCACTAGGAATACTAGGGAAATATGTGAGGTGGCCGTGAGAACGCTGATCCTGCTCGCCCTCGCCGGGCTCGGTGCTCAACTGGTGGACGGCAGCCTGGGCATGGCCTACGGCGTGACCTCCACCACCCTGCTGCTGGCCATCGGCACCAGCCCCGCGGCGGCATCGGCCACCATCCATCTCGCGGAGATCGGCACCACCCTGGCATCGGGCGCCGCCCACTGGCGCTTCGGCAACGTCGACTGGCGCGTCGTGGCGAAGATCGGCATACCCGGCGCCCTGGGCGCATTCGCGGGCGCCACCTTCCTCTCCCACCTCTCCGTCGACCTCGCCAAACCGGTCATGGCGCTGATCCTGCTGAGCCTCGGCACCTACGTGCTGGCCCGGTTCACCTTCCTCGACCTGCCCAAGGGAAACCTCGGCAAGCCGCTGCGCAAGCGGTTCCTGTCCCCGCTCGGCGTCGTGGCCGGGTTCCTCGACGCCACCGGCGGGGGCGGCTGGGGCCCGGTCGGCACCCCGGCCATCCTCGCCAGCGGCCGCCTGGAACCGCGCAAGGTGATCGGCTCCATCGACACCAGCGAGTTCCTCGTCGCCGTCGCCGCCAGCCTCGGCTTCCTCGTCGGCCTGGGCTCCGAAGGCGTCAACCTCGCCTGGGCCGGCGCCCTGCTGGCCGGGGGCCTGATCGCCGCACCCATCGCCGCATGGCTGGTCCGCCACATGCCCCCGCGCATCCTCGGCTCGGCAGTGGGCGGCCTGATCATCCTCACCAACACCCGCACCCTGCTGCGCAGTGAATGGGTCACGGTCGGCGACGCCGTGCAGTGGGCCGTTTACGCCGTCCTCTACGCCCTCTGGGGCGCCGCCGTCACCTACTCCCTCAAGGAGCACCGCCGCCAGTCGGCAGCAGCATCACACCCGGCCGCCGACAGCCGCACCACGGAGTCCGCGACCACGAGCTGAGCCCCACCGGGCCTGCCCTCCCCCATCGGACCCGGCTTCACCGCACCATCCACGCGGACTCCGCGCGGGGCCTGGTCGACTGGCGGGCAGACTACGACGCACTATCTTATGAGGAGATAGAACTGCCCGCGGCGGTGAACAGGAGCCTGGTCAACCTCCACGCCCGCCTCGGCCTCATCTACGGAGCCTGCGACCTGATCGTCACCCCTACGGGAGAGGTCGTGTTCCTGGAGGTCAACCAAGCTGGCGAGTGGGGATGGCTGGCCGCCGAATGCGACCTGCCCATCGCCGCCGCGCTCGCCGACGTCCTGCAAGCGGGTTATGTATGAGCGTGCACGATGAGGACGTTCCCTGGCGGCAGCGCGCAGCCGCGCTCGCGCAGGCACTCGCAGACGCCGGTGACCTCAACGATCCCTCGTGGCGGGAGGTCATCTCACGGGTGCCGCGCCATGTCTTCGTCCCACACTTCGCCCGCACCCGGGCCACGCGCAAAGGCACCCGCTACGACCTCGTCACCGGTGCTGATCCCGCGCAGCGCGAGGAGTGGCTGAACGGCGTGTACTCGGACACCACGCTGCTCACCCAGGTGGACGGGCAAGCTGTGGAAGAGCTCTTCGCCACCGGCTCAGGTTACGGACGGCATTCCAGTTCCTCGACGGCACCGCGCCTGATGGTCTGGATGCTGGAATCCCTCGGCCTGACCGACGGGGACGACGTACTGGAAATCGGTACAGGCACCGGCTACAACGCCGCCCTCCTGGCCGAACGGCTGGGCGAGGAGCACGTCACGACGGTGGACATCGACGGCCATCTCGTCCAGTCCGCCCAGCGTCGTCTCGCCCAAGGCGGGTACCACCCCACCCTGGTGACGGGAGACGGGCGCCTTGGACACCACGAACACGCCCCCTACGACCACGTGATCTCCACCTGCGGTCTGCCCTACGTGCCCCCGGCCTGGATTGCGCAGACCCGGCCGGGAGGTCGCATCCTCACGAACGTAACCGGCCTGATCGGCGGCGCTGTGCTGCTCGCCGACGTACACGAAGACGGCCGGGCGACCGGGCGGTTCCTGCCCCGGTGGGCCGGCTTCATGCCCTCGCGTCACGCCGACTCCCCGCTCGCCCCGTACGCCCGCGAGTACACCACCGGGCAAACAGCCCTGGATCCCGCCGTCCTGGACGACCACGCCTTCGCCTTCCTCACCCAACTGCACCTGCCCGGCGCCCGCCGCTACGCGGCCACCCGTGACGACGGCCGGGAGTTGTTCGGGCTACGGACCGCTGACGGTTCGTGGGCCGAGGTGTACGCGCCCGACGACGCGGGCCACCGCTACCTGGAACAGGGCGGCCCCCACCGGCTCTGGGACGCCGTCGAAGAAGCCAACCGGGTGTGGCTCGCACACCGCCAGCCCGACTGGACGCGCTTCACCTTCGCGGCAGAGCCAGGAAGCCAGGTCGTGGCCCTGCGCGAGGGTAACGGGTCGGAGGCAGGCGCCTGGGAGCTGCCCGTGGAGGCGCTGCCGGACGGGTAGGGCGTGACGGTCAGGGGGTGGGGAACTCCGCGTGCTTGACGGCGGTGACGAACGCCGTCCAGACGGCGGGGTGAAGGTGAGCTGCGGCGCCCGGCGCTCCGTGGGCTACGCCACCACAAGGGCACGGTCGGCAGGTGCCTGGCAACCCCGGTCTTTTCCGCCGACAATGGTCCGGCGGTCGCGCACAGCGCACCGCGCCGCGTGGGAGGGGGCGACATGCGGGGGGCGTTACTGGGCGACCGCTACCAGCTGCGGGAGCCGCTCGGCGCGGGCGGCATGGGAACAGTGTGGAAGGCCACCGACCGCCTGCGCCAGCGCAGCGTCGCCGTGAAGACGCTGACGGGTTTCGACGGAGCGGACTCCTCCGAGCTGGCCCGCAGGTTCCAGCGGGAGATCCGGGCGGCCTCGCTGCTGCGCGACCCGCACATCGTGGAGGTCCACGACTCCGGGGAGTGCGAGGTCGACGGACGTCCCGTGCTGTACCTGGTGATGGAGGAGGTAGCCGGTGAGCCGTTGAACCGGCTGCTCGGTGACCGCGACCGTCCCCGGACGCTCACGGAGATCTCCCGCTGGGGCGACGGAATCTGCGCGGCGTTAGAGGTCATGCACCGGGCCGGGATCGTGCACCGTGACCTGAAACCCGCGAACGTGATGATCGGCCCCGACGGGCACGCCACGGTCCTGGACTTCGGAATCGCCCGCCTGGACAGCGAGGGGGTCGACCTGTCCACCCTGACCCACACCGGCCATGTGGTGGGCACGTTCGCGTACATGTCTCCCGAGCAGGCCCAGGGCACGACGGCACTCGACGGCCGTAGCGATCTCTACTCCCTGGGCTGCCTGCTGTACGCGGCCCTGACCGGTAGACCGCCTTTCACGGGGAGTTGGCAGGAGGTTCTGAGCCAGCTCAGCAGCGACGAACTGCCCTCGCCTCCCAGCACGCGCAGGGACGGAATCCCGGCCGCATGGGACGACCTGGTGCGGGACCTCCTCGCCAAGGAGCCGGCGGACCGGCCTCCAGACGCGACCACGGTACGGGAGCGGATCGCGGCGCTTCCCGTAGCTCAGATCGCGCCGCCCCCGCCGGGGACGCCCCCTACCGGTACAGTGATCGACCCGGACGCGATCACCGCGGACGCCGCGGACGTCCGTACGGATCCGAACGGCCCGGCTGCCCCCGGCCAGAGCGGGACGACGACGCCCGCACACCCCAGCGACGGGGCGGACCCGCCCACGGAGCCGCCCGTCGCCCCCACCAGACCTCTCCCCGCATCCCCCTTCCCCCCACCGCGGTTCCCGCCCGGCGACGAAGTGGTCGCGCGGAGCCTGACCGGATCCTGGCTTCTGACCTTCGCTACGTTGGCGCTGATGACGCTCACCGGGCTGACGGCGGTCGTCCTGGTCGTCTCGGGAAACGAGGCCGACTCATCGCTGATGATGTCCGCACTCGGCATCGGAGTGGTGCTGTTCGGGGGGCTCGCGATCACCCTCGGCAGTTCCCTCAGTTCGGGGTCGGCCGCGACCAGAAACCGGCGCACTGCCCGCGAGAACGCCCGTTCCCGACAGGACCACGGACCGGACGAGACGTACGCGGCGGACGAGCAACGGGAAGCCGCACGCGGCGCCGGGAGTCCCGCCCAGCGCGACGCCCTCGCGGCCGTCACCCGGGCCATGCGGCACCACCAAGCGCTGTGGTTGGCCTACGAGTTCGAGGGCGCCATCTGGTGGATCCGCCTCTACCCGCTTCGCTTCGAGCACGGCATCCTCGTCGGGCTCACCGTCCAGTCGCGGGAGACATACCGCATCGCCGACTACCGGCTACGCGGGACGTCCGCCATCCGGCCGCCCGGCGTGTAGCCATCGGGGCGGCTGCGGGCGGCGCGGGCTGGGTCGGTGCGCGGTCAGGCGGCGAGTTCGCCAACCTTGACGGCGGTGACGAACGCCGTCCAGGCGGCGGGGGTGAAGGCGAGCTGCGGACCCTCGGGGTCCTTGGAGTCACGCACCGGGATCGCGGTCGGGGTCCTCTTCACCTCGACGCAGTCGCCGCCGTTGGATTCGCTGTAGCTGCTCTTGCGCCATTCCGCGGCCACTTCGATGCAGTTGCCGCCGTTGGACTCGCTGTAACTGCTCTTCCGCCAGGTGATGGCCATGCTGCCGGTATCCCTTCATGAACTCGCCGATCAGCTCGGCGGATTCGTATGCTGACAGAGCGTCGGCCCTGAGCACATCATAGGTCTGCGCCTGGCGTGCGAAGACCGCTGGAGCGTCGGTCAGATGTCCACGGTCCAGCGACTCCCAATAGATCCAGTCATACCCCTCGGGCATGGTGATGAGAGACAGGGGGATCGTAGGGCGGAAGATGCCCGGTCTCGCTGCCTGGACGATCTGGATGCGGATGTTGTCCCGCTCGCCCGCCGCGAGCAGGTGCGCGCATTGCTCACGCATGACCTCGGCCCCGCCGATCACCGTCCGCAGGCAGCTCTCCTCCAGCAGTCCTACGTACAAAGGCGGTTGGCTGGGTGAGAAGAAGCGTTGCTGGCGGCTGAGCCTGGCGCGCACGCGGTCTTCGATCTCGTCCTTGTCCGGCTCGGTGGCGAACAGGGCGCGGGCGTAATTCTCCGTCTGCAGGAGGCCGGGAATCACGTGCCGCTGATACTCCCTCAGCGCCACGCACTCCGCGTCCATCTGCGCCCGGTGCTCGAACCAGTTCGGATGCCCCACATCCGGGTACCAGTCCACCTTTCCCCACAGCTCCAGCAGCAGCCCACCCGTGTCCAGCACCTCGTCACACTTCGACACGAACGCATCCGATGGAACCCCCAACCCCGTCTCGACCCTCGCCACCTGCGATCTGTCGCACGGAACCTGCCGCGCCAACTCCGCCTGCCTCAGCCCCGTCCGCTCGCGGAAGTGCTTCAGCACACCCCCGAACATCATGGCGGTCGTGACCGCGCCGCCTTCCGGTGCGTTGCGTCGGCTCACCGCTACCCCCTACGGTCCGAACTCGATCCACTACACACAGTAGCCGATCGGTCTGACAATAGCGACGCGAGTTCTCAACCGACCACCTGTGAGACCCGCGTGCGGCGTGTGACGCTACTCGGCCGCCCCCGCGTCCAGCAGCACCGCTGCTGTGAAAAGTTCAACTCCCACACGGATCGCACCCTCGTCCACGTCGAAGTCCCCCTGGTGCAGGTCCCGCGGCAGGCCGGTGTCCCCCACCGCCCGCACGCCCAGCCGGGCCAGCGCGCCCGGGATCTGCTCCAGGTACCAGGAGAAGTCCTCCCCGCCGAGGCTCTGTTCCGTCGTCTGCACGGACGACGCGCCCCGCCGCGACACCATCGCGTCCGTCAGCAGCTCCGTCGTCACCGGCTCGTTGACCACCGGAGGGACGCCGCGGACGTACGTGATGGCGGACTTCGCGCGGTGCATGGCGGCGACCTCGTCGACGGCCGCGTGCACCAGGTCGGGGGCGCGGCGCCAGGTGTCCAGGTCCAGGCAGCGGACGGTGCCGGAGAGTTCCGCGTGCTGGGGGACGACGTTGCAGGCGTGGCCGGCGTGGAGGCGGCCGAAGGTGACGGCGAGGCCGGCGCGGGTGTCGACGCGGCGGGCGAGGAGGGCCGGGACGTCGGTGGCGACGCGGGCGGCGGCGGTGACCAGGTCGGTGGTGAGGTGGGGGCGGGCGGTGTGGCCGCCGGGGCCGTCGAGGGAGATTTCGAGGCGGTCGCAGGCGGACGTGATGGCGCCCTGGCGCAGGCCGATGCGGCCGACGTCCACGCGCGGGTCGCAGTGCACGCCGATGATCCGGCCCACGCCGTCGAGGACGCCGGCCTCGATCGCGTCGGTGGCACCGCCGGGCAGCACTTCCTCCGCCGGCTGGAAGATCAGCCGTACGGGCCGCGGCAGCAGGCCCTCGCGGGCCAGCCCGGCGAGGACGACGCCGGCTCCGAGGACGACGGCCGTGTGCACGTCGTGGCCGCAGGCGTGGGCGCGGTCGGGCACGGTGGACCGGTAGGGCACGGTCTTGGTGTCCGGGATCGGCAGGGCGTCGATGTCGGCGCGCAGCGCGAGCATCGGGCCGGGCGGCGGCCCGTCCGGGTCCACGCCGATGTCGCAGATCAGCCCGGTGCCCGCCGGCAGTACACGCGGCGCGAGGCCCTCCCGCTCCAGCCGCTCCTTGAGCGCGGCGGTGGTACGGAACTCCTGGTTGCCCAACTCCGGGTGCATGTGCAGGTCCCGCCGGAACGCGATGAGTTCGGCTTCGAGCGCGGCCGGGAGCGTCCCGGGCAGCGGCGCGTCGGGGCCGGACTCGGGCTCGGCGTTGCGGGACATCAGTTGGTTCACACTGTGCAGGGTACGGGGATCACCGGGGCTACCGAGAAGGGATCAACAAAATTTCAGTCCTGCGGGTGCATGACCAACGTGCGCGGTGGGTAAACTCCGCGCCTCACACGGACGCCGCCGGCGCCCCCGCCCCCGACCACCCCGTCGTCGTCGCCGGCCCCACGGGCAGCCCGTCGACCCCGCGCCGCTCGCGGGCCGCGCCCGCCACCGACGACAGGAAGCCCTGCGCCCGCGGCGACGCCGTGTCCGTCAGCCAGCCCGGGTCGATCTCGCAGACGGCCACCTTCACGCCCGTGCCCGCCAGGGCCAGCGGCAGGGTGTGCACGACCGTCGACGGGAAGCTGACGATCGTGCGGCCGATGGGGCCGCGGCGGGCGATGATCTCCAGCGGGAGGTCGGGCCGTACGATCTCCAGGCCGGTGTGCAGGTGGAGCTGGTGGAGCTTGTCCGACCGTTCCCTGCGGTGCGCGAAGTAGCGGGTGGCGCCGTACGTCCTGGTGAGCGACGCCACCGCCTCCAGGTACCGCTCGTGGTCCACGACGCCGGTCTCCACCAGCGACGTACCGACGAGGTCCGTGGCCGTGCCGACGGTCGGCGGGCCGAAGCGGGAGCGGGTCCAGGCGAACTCGTTGGCCGTCACCTGCAGCCCGGGCGGCGGGTCCTCCACCGGCATCGAGGTGAAGACCTCCACCTGCCTGCCCGGCACGCCCGCACCGCCCGGCACGCCCTCCGTGCCCGGCGCACCGTCCGAACCGTCCGAGCCGTCCCCACCGGACGCACCCTCGCCGCCCGGCGCACCCGCCGCCGGATCCGGCGTCAGCCGCCGCCGCGCCGCGCTCGCGACCGGCGCGAACAGCATCCCCCGCGCCCCGCCGCCGCGCCCGCTGCGGTGCCAGCGGACGAACCGCTCCCCCCGCGCCAGCTGCGCCGTGAACTCCATCGTCGCCGTGCCGTCGTCGACGACGACGACCTCCCGCGCCCTGACGACGGTCAGCAGCGTCTGCACGTACCGCGAGAACGGGTCGCCCAGCACCACCCGGCGGGCCCGCCGCAGCGGGCGGGCCAGGCTCGCCAGCGTGCGCAGCGGGCCGGCGCCGCCGCGCGCCTCCTGCCAGCGGACCTCCAGGCCGTCGTCCCTCGCCAGCTCCGCCATCCGGCGCAGCTGGCCGCGGGACAGCGGCTCGGTGGGGGGCAGCACGACCACCGTCAACGGGATGACGGTGCCGCCCTGGTACGCCCACTCCAGCACGTTGAGCAGCTGGACCGGGCTCTCCACCAGGGCGACGCTCGCGCCGCCGGCGCCGTCTTCGGTCATACCCCGACCGGCTCCTTCTCCGCCCCTGCACCGTCCGCGGCATCCGCGGCCTCGGCGACGACCCCCTTGACCCGGCGCAGCTTCTTCATCGGCGCCAGCTCGCTGTCGTAGACCTTCTTCACGCCGTCGCCGAGGGAGTCCTCGACCACGCGGATGTCGCGCACCAGCCGGGCCAGGCCCTGCGGCTCGACCGAGGCGGCCTGGTCCGAGCCCCACATCGCGCGGTCCAGCGTGATGTGCCGCTCGACGAAGACGGCGCCGAGGGCGACCGCGGCGAGCGAGGTCTGCAGGCCGGTCTCGTGGCCGGAGTAGCCGATGGGCACGTTCGGGAACTCGGCCTGCAGCGTGTGGATCATGCGCAGGTTCAGCTCCTCGGCCTTCGCCGGGTACGTGCTGGTGGCGTGGCAGAGCAGGATGTTGTCACTGCCCAGCACCTCCACCGCGTGCCGGATCTGCTTCGGCGTCGACATGCCGGTGGACAGCACGACGGTGCGGCCGGTGGCGCGCATGGCGCGCAGCAGTTCGTCGTCGGTCAGCGAGGCGGAGGCGACCTTGTGGGCCGGGACGTCGAACTTCTCCAGGAAGGCGACGGCCTCGGTGTCCCACGGGGAGGCGAACCAGTGGATGCCGCGCTCCTTGCAGTGCGCGTCGATCGACCGGTACTCCTCCTCGCCGAACTCGACGCGGTGCCGGTAGTCGATGTACGTCATCCGGCCCCAGGGCGTGTCGCGCTCGACGTCCCACTGGTCACGCGGGGTGCAGATCTCGGGCGTGCGCTTCTGGAACTTCACCGCGTCGCAGCCCGCCTCGACGGCGGCGTCGATCAGCGCGATCGCGTTGTCGAGTTCGCCGTTGTGGTTGATGCCGATCTCACCCGTGACGTACACCGGCCGGCCGGGGCCGACGACGCGGTCGCCAAAGGTGCGGAAACGCTGGGTGGAGCTCATGCAGATCTGTTCCTTACTCTCCAGGGAGATTCACTACAGGGAGGGACCGAGGATCCAGGAGGCGATCTCGCGGATCGCCCCGTCGCCTCCGGGTGTGGACGTCACCGCACGCGCCGCGTCCCGCACGATCGCGTGTGCGCCGGCCACCGCCACGGGCCAGCCGACGAGGCCGAAGCACGGCAGGTCGTTCACGTCGTTGCCGACGTAGAGCACGCGCTCGGGCGCGATGCCCTCCTCCTCGCACCACTGCTTCAGTGCGATGTCCTTACGGTCGACCCCGTGCAGAACAGGAAGGTGAAGTTTGCGTGCCCGGGCGGCGACGACCGGGTTCTGTTCGGTGGACAGGATGAGCAGCTTCAGCTCGGCGCGGCGCAGGGCGGCGATGCCGAGGCCGTCGCCGCGGTGGACGGCGACCAGTTCGCGGCCGTCGGCGTCGATGTAGACGCGGTCGTCGGTCTGGGTGCCGTCGAAGTCGAGGACGATCGCGTCGACGTCGCCGCGGGTGGGCAGGGAGCCGGGGCCGGGCACGTCGAGGAGGGGGGCGAGGGCGCGGGCGCGGGTCAGGTCGTCCGGCTCGTCGACCTCCAGGATGCGGGCCGCGTCGGTGCGTACGGGCGCGGTGCGGCCGAAGAAGCGGTGGCGGTGCTCGCGGAAACCGGGGGTGCGCATGGCGTACGCGGCGCCGGTCTCCAGCAGGTCCTGCGGGCGGTCCTGACGGCGCGGGCGGTACGACTTGTCGTGGTTGACGCCGTACCCCTGGGCGGGGGCGGCCTCCACGGCGGGGGCCACCTTCGTCGGCGCGGCACCCGCGGCGGCCGCCTCGGCGACGGCGGCTTCCCCGGCGACGGCGCTGGTCTCCGCCTCGTCCGCTTCGTCCCGCCAGAGGAACCCGTGGAAGGGGGCCACGGTCAGCGCGCTGTCCGCGCCCTCGGCGAGCACCGCCGCCGTGACGCCGTCGATGTCGGCGCCGGTCAGGAACGGGCTCGTGCACTGCACCAGCAGCACCGCGGCCATGGGCTGGCCGCACCGCTCCTCGTGGGTGTCCAGCGCGTGCAGCACCGCCGCCTCGCTGGAGGCGGTGTCGCCGGCGATCTCGGCGGGGCGGCGGACGACCTCGGCGCCGGCCTCGCGGGCGACGGCGGCGATGGTGTCGTCGTCGGTGGAGACCACGACGTCGGTGACCAGCTGCGCCGCGAGGCACTGCCGTACCGCGCGGGCCACCAGCGGCACGCCGCCGACGCGGGCGAGGTTCTTGCCGGGCACGCCCTTGGACCCCCCGCGGGCGGGGATGACCGCGAGCACGCGGGCGGCGGACGCGGGCTGGGACATGGAGGCTCCTTGCTGATGCGGTGCGGGGCGGGAGGCCGCCGCGGCGTCGGCGGCGCCCGCGGCGGCGGCGCTCACAGCGTCGGCGGCGCTCACAGCGTCGTCCGGTTCGCTTCTCCGCCCGCGCGGCGGAACTGCGGTCGCGCTGTCGGGCGGCGGATTCGCCGCCGCGCGTGCGTCGCTCACAGCGCCCCCATGCGGCGGATGACGGGCGCGATGCGCTGGACGCCGCCCCGGTACGCGGCGCGCGCGGCCTTGCGCAGCAGCGTGCGCGCCCACCGGCGCACCGGGCCGGGCTCGGCGGCGACCGCGGCCTGCGGCAGCGCCTCGCGGGTGGGGGCCAGGCCGTGCCGGGCGAGGATCCGCGGCAGGTAGCCGCCGGCGGTCTGCGGGGTGTAGTACGGCGCCAGCGGCGGCAGCTGCGGGTCGGCGACCAGCGTGGTCAGCCGGGCCCGGGCGCGGTCGAAGGCGGCGTCGTACGGCTCGGCGGAGTCCGCGCCGGGGACGCCCTGGCGGGACAGCCACACGGGGTCGGGCTTGGGCAGGTGGCCGACGTCCAGCTCGTCCCAGGAGGCGAGGCAGCCGGAGCCGAGGAAGTGATGGTTGCCCAGCGGCTCGCGTACGCCCAGGTCGGTGAGGACGGCGGTCGGGATGCCGCGGTGCAGCGACTCCAGCGCGGCGGTGGAGCTGACGGTGACGAGCAGGTCGGTGCGGTCGAGGACCTCGCCCATGTTCCCGTAGACGAGGCGGCAGTTCCCGGGCAGTCCGCCGGGGAGCTTCGCGGCGAGCTTCTGGTACGGGGCCTCTTCGATGTGCGTCGTGTGCTCGCCCGGCCGGCTGCGCAGCTTGACGAGCACCTCCCGCTCCGGGTGCCGCTCGGCGTGGCGGGCGGCGCGGCGCAGGAGGTACAGGCGGTCCTCGCGGTTGTCCGGCACGGAGGGCTGGACGGCGAAGACGACGGTGTACGGGCGGCCGCCCGTACCGTCCCCGCCCGCCGCGTCGTAGGGCTCGTACGGCTCGCCGTCGAGGAAGGGCAGCGCGCACTCCACGACGCTGGCCGGCGAGGCGCCCACGCCCTCGTAGACCGTGCGGAAGCGCTCGGCGTCCTGGCGGCTGTTGGCCAGCACGATGTCGGCGCCGTGGCGCAGCAGGAGGCCGTCGGAGAGTTTCTCGTACACCACACCGACGTAGCCGGTGATCACCGCGGGGCGGCGTTCCGCGCCCTGCCAGGCGCGGGCCAGGCCGTGCAGCATGGCCTGCACGGTGCCGCCGACGCAGGACAGGAGCACGACGTCGTAGCGGTCGGGGTCGGCGGCGGCGAGGAACTCGACGGCCGTGACCTCCCGCATCGCGTCGGCGGCGACGCCGACCTCCGCGAGCTGGCGGGCGGTCGGGGTGGCCCGGCCGTGCAGCAGATACCCGTCGAGCACCGCCTCCGGGGCCATGCGGCGCGCGGTGAGCGCGCCCCATTTCCAGCGGGTGTCCGAATCGGCGAGAACAGCCGTGCGCAGCTGTGACGGGGGGTCGTTGAGCACGTCGCCGACGGTAGGGAGGCATTCCGCTCGGCAGCCCAACAGCGGCCGTACAGATGGTTAACAACACGCCGCCGAACGGCTAACCCGCTCGCCTGAGAAAGGCGTTCACCATTCCGTCTCCCGGCGTTCATGCCGGCGTCGGGGCGGGGTAAGCCCCGGGCGCGGGCCGCCCTCTAGCATCGCCCGAGTGCTTCAACTCTCCGTGATCGTTCCCTTCTACAACGTGCAGGACTTCGCGCCCGAAGCGCTGGCCGGCCTGCGGGCCAACGCCGCGCCGGACACCGAGTTCATCCTGATCGACGACTGCTCGACGGACCGCACCGGCGACCTGCTGGAGCAGGCCGCGCGCGACCTGCCGGGCGCCGTGCACGTGCGCCACGCGAAGAACGGCGGCCTCGCCACCGCCCGCAACACCGGGCTCGACCGGGCCCGCGGCCGGTACGTCACCTTCCTCGACGGCGACGACTGGCTCGCCCCGGGCCACTACCGCCGGCTGCTGGCGGCCATCGCCGAGCTGGACTGCGACTTCGTCCGCACCGACCACGTGCAGTGCGCCGGCCGGGCCCGCACCGTCCACCGCGTCCCCCACGGCCGCCGCGGCGTCGTCCAGGACCCGCGGTCGGCGATCCTGCCGGCGGCGTACGCCACCTCGGTGGACTACGCCTACGCCTGGGCCGGCGTCTACCACCGCCGGCTCCTGGACGACGGCCTGCTGCACTTCCCCGACGGGCTGCGCACCGCCGAGGACCGCCCGTGGATCTGGCGGCTGCACCGCGAGGCCCGCACCTTCGCCGTCGTCGGGCTGCTCGGCGTCTTCTATCGACGCGGCGTCGCAAACTCCCTCACCCAGATCGGTGACGTACGCCAGCTCGACTTCCTCCGCGCCTTCGACCAGGTCGTGGCGGAGACGGCCGCGGACCGCGACGCGGAGCTGCTGCTGCCGAAGGCGGTGCGCAACTTCTGCGCGATCATCGCGCACCATCTGAAGAACAGCGAGCGGTTCGAGAAGCCCGTGGCCCGCAGGCTGCGCGAGATGAGCGCGGAGGCGCTGCGGCGCATGCCCCAGCACGTCCTCGCCGAGGCCCTCGACACCATGGACGCGGACCGCTCCGAACTGCTGCGCCGGCTGCACCGGCGGGGCGCGCCGGCGGAGGTGGCAGCCCGATGAACGACCCGTCCCCCGCGTCCGTCCCCCCGTCCCTCTCCTCGTCCCTCCCGGCGGCCCTCCCCCCGTCCGACCCGCCGGAGGTCCGCTACGCCCCCGGGCGGCACACGCAGATCTTCGTGGCCTCCACCCTCTACGGCACCGCGACCCTCGCCGCCGCCCTGGACGCCGGCCTCTTCCCCGCCGCGGACCGCCGCATCCTGCTGCTCACCAACAACGCCGCCAACCCCGAGGCCACCCCCGCGGTCGACGCCATGGCCGGCTTCGCGCGGCTGCGCTCCCGCTTCGACGACGTACGCGACTGGAACCACGCCATCCGCCCGCTGCACCCCGCCGCGTGGGAGCCGCGCGTCGAGGACGTGCCGCTGTGGGAGCGGCACCTGCGGCTGCTGTGGGGCCTCGGCGCCGACCGGCTCACGCTCGTCGTGGAGTCGATCCAGGTCAGCCCCTCGCGGGCGCTCGCCCAGCTCTTCCCCGACGCGTCGCTGCACGTCTACGCCGACGGCCTGATGAGCTACGGCCCCACCCGCAACAAGCTCCCCTCGCTCATCGGCAGCCGCGTCGAACGCCTGCTCCACCCCGACCTGCTGCCGGGCGTGCGGCCGATGCTGCTGACCGAGTTCGGCGTGCCGCCGGAGGTCGTGCCGGCGGAGGAGCTGAAGAAGGTGCTGGCCGAACTGGCCGCCGACGTCACTGATCTGGGCGACGCCGAGGAAGAGTCCTCGCCCGCGCTTCTCCTGGGCCAGTACCTCTCCGCGCTCAACATCCTCACGGTGGAGGAAGAGGAGCAGCTGCACGTGCGCATGCTGCGCGGCGCGGCCGGACTGGGCCACCGCACCGTGGTGTTCAAGCCGCACCCGATGGCGCCGCCCCGCGTGTCGCGGCTGCTGGAGGACGAGGCGGGCGTCCTCGGTGTGCGCCTCACGGTGCTCGACACCCCGGTGCTGGCGGAGGTGCTGTACGAGCGGCTGCGCCCGGCGCTGGTGGCCGGCGCGTTCTCCACCGCCCTGATGACGGCGTCCACGCTGTACGGCCTGCCCGTCGCCAGCATCGGCACCGAAACGCTGCTGGAGCGGCTGACCCCGTACGAGAACAGCAACCGGATCCCGGTCACGATCGCCGACGCCCTGCTGCCGTCCCTGGAGGACCCGGAGGCGGTGCGCGGCTGGCGGGCGCCGACCGAGGAGGAGGCGCGGGCGCGGCTGGGCGGACTGCTGACCGCGGTGGGCTTCACGATGCAGCCGCGGATCCACGCCCGGCTGCGGCCGGACGTCGAGCGGTGGCTGGCGGCCGAGCTGGACGCGCGCACCTGGCGGTACTTCAAGCGGCGCCGGCTGACGGTCGAAGGGCTGCCGGGCGGGGTGCCGAAGCGGCTGGCGTTCGTGCCGCGCAGCCCGGCGGTCCGCCGGGTCGCGCGCCGGGCGCGGGCGGTGCGGCGGCGGCTGCGGTGAGGCCTGCGGCCGGCACGGCGGTGCCGCAGGGGCAGCCGGCGCTGTAGGGCGGCGTTGCCGTGCGGCCGACCGGGCATCGGGCAGCCTGCCGTGGGCCGCTTGGCCGCTACCGGGCGCGCAGCCGCGCGTACCGGCGCGCGGCCCTGCCCTCGTCCTGCCTCCCTCCCCCTGTCCCCCTACTCCGCCGCACCCGCCGCACCCGCCGCATCCGCGGCATCCGCCGCCCGCGCCGCCCGGCCCGCCAGGTCCCGGAGGATCTCCGCCAGCTCCGGCGGCTCGTGCACCTCGAACTCGCAGCCCAGCGACGCCAGCCGCAGCGCGAGCCACTCCAGCTGGTCCGCCTCCGTGACGAACGCGCACCTGTCCTCGGCCACCCGCTCCAGCCCCGCCGCCGCGTCGCCGAGGCGGCGGACCAGCTCCTTGTACGGCGCGTACAGCGTCGCCCGGGCGCGGTAGCGGGGGCGGTCCCCGCCCATCCGGGCGACGACGAACTCCGCCGCGTCCGCCGCCGGCAGCTCGCGGCGCGGCGGGCGGACGCCGGTGGCGAAGGGGCGGGTGATCCGGTCGACGCGGAACAGCCGCCAGTCGTCGCGGTCGTTGTCGTACGCGACGAAGTACCAGCGCCGGCCCGCCGAGACCAGCCCGGCCGGCTCCACGAGCCGCTTGGTCTCGGTGCCGTCCGCCGCCCGGTAGCCGAAGCGCAGCCGCTCGCCGCCCGTCGCGCCGGCGGCCAGCACCGTCAGCACCTCGGGGTCGATCTGCGGGCCCTGCCAGCGGGTCAGCGGGGTGGTGGCGGTGCCGAGTGAGGTGACGCGGCGGCGCAGCCGCGACGGCAGCACCTGCTCCAGCTTCGCCAGCGCCCGTACGGACGCCTCCGCCAGCCCCGCGACCGTATGGCCGGCGGAGCTGCGCAAGCCGACGGCGATCGCGACGGCCTCGTCGTCCTCCAGCAGCAGCGGGGGCATGGCCTTTCCGGCGACGAGGCGGTAGCCGCCGAAGGTGCCGCGGGTGGACTCGACCGGGTAGCCGAGGTCGCGGAGCCGCTCGACGTCGCGGCGGACGGTGCGGTCGGTGACGCCCAGGCGTTCGGCCAGCTCGCTGCCGGGCCATTCGCGGGGCGTCTGGAGCAGGGAGAGCAGCTGCAGGAGCCGCTTCGGGGTGTCGGTCGTCATGTTCTCCAGACTGCCTTCTCTTTAGGACACGACCTGTCCTATACCCTTCCTAGATTACCGGCATGACCTTCCAGAACGCCTCTGTGGCAGGACCGGACCGCCGCCGCTGGATCGCGCTCGCCGTGGTGCTGACGGCCTCGTTCATGGACCTCGTCGACGCGACGATCGTCAACATCGCCATCCCGAGCATCCAGCGGGACACCGGCGCCTCCTTCGGCGCGGTCCAGTGGATCACCGCGGGCTACGCGCTCGCCTTCGCCATCGGCCTCATCACCGGCGGCAGGCTCGGCGACATCTACGGCCGCAAGCGGGTCTTCCTGCTCGGCGTCGGCGGCTTCACCGCCGCGTCGCTGCTGTGCGGCGTCGCCGCCGACCCGGCGATGCTCGTCGGCTCCCGGGTGCTGCAGGGCGCGATGGCCGCGCTGATGGTGCCTCAGGTGCTGAGCATCATCCACGTCACGTTCCCCGCGGAGGAACGCGGCAAGGTCTTCGGGATGTTCGGCGCCGTCGCCGGCCTCGGCGCCGTGTCCGGCCCGATGATCGGCGCGCTGCTCACCGAGTGGGACCTCCTCGGCCTCTCCTGGCGGCCCATCTTCCTCATCAACCTGCCCGTCGGCATCGCCGGCCTCGTCCTGGGCCGCCGCTACATCACCGAGTCCACCGCCCCCGACGCGCTCCGGCTCGACCTGCGCGGCGTGCTGCTGGCCACCGCGGCGCTGCTGATGCTGCTGTACCCGATCACGATGGGCCACGAGAACGACTGGCCGGCGTGGGGCTTCGTGTCGATGGCCGCGAGCCTGCCGGTGTTCGCCGCCTTCGTCGCGTACCAGAAGCGCAAGCAGCGCGCGGACGGCGCGCCGCTGGTCGAGCTGTCGCTGTTCCGGGTCAAGAGCTTCGCCGCGGGCATCGGGGTGCAGCTGGCCTTCAGCACCTCGCTGGGGATCTTCTTCCTGGTGTGGACGCTGTACATGCAGCTCGGGCTGGGCTGGAGCGCGCTGCACGCGGGCCTGACGGGACTGCCGTTCACGCTCGCCTGCTCGGCGGCCGCGGGGATGTCGGTGCAGAAGCTGACGCCCCGGTTCGGCAGGAAGGTGCTGCACGCGGGTGCGGTGACCATGGCCGCGGGGGCGCTGCTGTACCTGACGGCGGCCGGACGGTACGGCACGGAGATCGCGACCTGGCAGATGGCGCTGCCGCTGACCCTGCTGGGCGGCGGCATGGGCCTGATCTTCGCGCCGCTGACGGACACGGTGCTCAGCGGCGTACCGCGGGAGCACGCGGGCTCGGCGTCGGGGCTGATCAACACGACGAACCAGCTGGGCATGGCGCTCGGGTTGGGGCTGGTGTCGGTGGTGTTCTTCGGCGCGATGGGCGAGCCGGCGGGGCCGCGGGAGGTGGGTCCGGCGTTCGCGGGGGCGTTCGAGAACGCGATGTGGTGGGTGATCGCGATTCTGGCGGTGGTGTATGCGCTGGTGTTCGCGTTGCCGAAGCGGTCCGCTCAGGCCGCGGGGGCCGAGGCGGGTGCGGGGCCGGCGGCGGAGGTGGCGGCGGGGCCGAAGGATGGGCAGAAGGGGAAGTTGGTAGGGGTCTGAGGCGGTCGACGGTACGGGGAACGGGGTGCGGCCCAACGCGGGCGGCACCCCGTTCCGCCGGGAAGGGGGCCCCGGTCGGCGCTCCCCGGACCCAAGTCCCGGCCAGGTGGCCGTCGCTACGCTGCCCCGGTGACGGTTGCGATGCGTATCGGCTTGCTCTCCTTCGGTGTTCAGGAGTTCGCCGCCCTGCACGAGGTCTGCGTGGAATCCGGCCACACCCCCGTGCTCTACGCCTACTCCCGCTCCATGCGCCCGAGATCGGCGACCGACCCGGCCGCCGCCGCTGCCGCGGGCCGGATCGCGGCCGCGCTGCCGGCGGGGGTGGACCTGCTCCTACCGGGCAGCTCCGAGGGGCTGGGTGCGGCGCTGGGCGGATTCGCTCTCGACCTCGTCGTCTGCTTCGGCTTCTCGTGGCGGCTGCCCCCGGCCGTTCTCGCGATCCCGCGGTACGGCGTCGTCAATGTCCACTGCTCGATGTTGCCCGAGTACCGCGGTCCCGCGCCGGTGCTCTGGGCGATCCGCAACGGCGACCGGAGCCTCGGCGTCACGGCCCACCGTATGAACGAGGAGTTCGACGCCGGTCCCGTCCTCGCCCAGGAGCGCACGGTCCCCCTTCCGGATGACGTGACGCCCGGGACGCTGTGGCCCGGACTGTCGGCGTCGCTGCGCCGCGTCCTGACCACCGCCCTGAGCCGTGCGGCGGACCCGTCCGCCGGTGAACGCCAGCCGGCCGGCGGAGCGACGTACGCGGGGCTCATGGAGGAGGCGTTCTCCGTCGTCGACACCGCACACACCCGTCGTGAGGTGCACAACCAGGTTCGGACGCACAGGTACATCGGCCCGGGCCGAGGGCCGGTCGCGGTCGTCGCGGGGCGGCGCGTGAAGGTCCTGCGGACCAGCCTCACCCCCGTCGACGGCCCCCGTCTGGACTGCGCGGACGGCCCTCTGTGGATCGCCGAGTCCGCACCGGCGGACTAGGGCACAGGGCCTGGGGACTCCTCACGAGGCCCCGAGTTGTGCGGCCACGCGCTGCGCGAGGGCGACGGCCCGTGGGTCGTCGAACTGCTCCAGCCCGTGTGCCGCCTCCTCCCGGGCGGCCCGGGCCGACTCCCCCGCGCCCAGCCGGCCGAGTACGTCGGCCAGGTTCACCAGGGCGTTCGCGAGCTGCCAGCGGGCGTCGGTCTCGCGGTTGGCCGCGACGGCGCCGCGGAGCAGGTCCGCGGCCTCGTCGAGCCGGCCGAGGGCGCGGCAGGCCACGCCGGCGAGGTCCAGGGCGACGGCTTCCCGGGCGGTGTCGCCGAGGCGGTGCTGGACGGCTGCCGACTCGCGGGCCAGCCGCAGGGCATCCGCCGGGCGGCCGCCGGCGAGTTGGACGCGCGCCGCCTCCGCCAGCCAGTGCCCCCGCCAGAGCTGGTTGTCCGCCGTGACGGCCAGGGCCAGCGCCTCGGCGACCGCCCGCCCGGCCGCCTCGGTTTCGCCCGATTCCCGCCGGGCCCGGCTCAGCAGCCACAACGCGTTGCCCACGCCGAAGTGGTCGTCGAGTTCGCGGAAGTCGGCCAGCACCTGCTCGACGAGGCCGCGGGCCTCGTCGGCGCGGCCGACCTCGCACAGGGTCTCGGCGAGGTTGGTCCGCATGAGGGCCGTCCAGCGGCGTTCACCGAGGGCGGCGAACATCTGAGCGGCTTCGGTGAAACGGAGTTCGGCTGCGCCGAAGCGGCGGCGACGGAGCGCGAGGAGGCCGAGGGCGTTGGTGGACACCGCGACGCCGCGCGTGTCGCCGATGCGCCGCCGGACGGCGAGCGCGCCCCGGTGGCACTCCTCGGCCTCCTCCAGCCGCAGCCCCTGGAATGCGGCCTTGCCCAGGCTCTCCAGCGCCTCGCTCTCCCCCCTCTCCTCGCCCGACGCCCGGGCCGCGTCGACAGCGATGCGCGCGGTGGTCCGCCACTCGTCGAAGGCGTTCTGATGCATGTAGATCGCCCGCAGCACCACGGCCAGGCGCCAGGCGATCCCGAAGAAGCCGGCGTCGGCGGCCGAGCGGGTCGCGCTGACCAGGTTGGCGGACTCCGCCCGGTACCAGCGGAAGGCGGACTCGTAGTCGTCGAAGGCCAGCGTGGGAGCCGGAGCCGGGACATGGTCGTCGAGGGGCCACCGGTCGTAGGGCGAGATGGCGCGCTGCGCCGCGTCCGCGGTGTGAAGGTACCAGGCGACACAGCGCCTGCGGGCCGCCGTCCGGTCGTCCTCGTTCTCCTCCCGGCGCACCAGTTCGGTCGCGTAGGCGCGCACCAGTTCGTGGAACTCGTAGCGCCCGCCGGGGCGTTGCTGCAGCAGATGGGCGCGGGTGAGGACCTCCATCTGAGGTTGTACGCTTGCGGGCTCCCGGCCCACCAGGCTGGCCGCGGCCGGCAGCCCGAACTCTCCGCCCGGATGCAGGCCGAGCAGCCGGAACAGCCGGGCCGCGGATTCGGGCAGGGCCCGGTAAGACCACTCGAACACGCTGCGCATGGCGTCGGTTCCCTCCTCATTCCCCTCGCCGGGACGCCCTTCGCCGGGGTCGGCGGTGAGCACCGTCCAGCGCGCCGATTCGTCGCGCAACTCGTCGATCAGCTCACGCAGCGGGATCGCCGGCCGGCCCGCCGCCCGTTCGGCGGCGATGCGTATCGCCAGCGGAAGACCCCCGCACATGCGGGCCAGCTCCCGGAGATCGGCGCCGGGGTCGCCGGTCCGCTCGTCGGCCGTGGTGATCCGCAGCAGTGTGACGGCGTCGTCCGCCGGGAACATCGGCACCCGTATGCGTACGGCATCACTCTGGGTCACCAGGCCGGTGAGGTCATCCCGGCTGGTGACGAGCACAAGGGACGCGGAGGTGCCGGGCAGCAGGGGCCGCACCTGGGCGCTGTGAGCGGCGTTGTCGAGGAAGACGAGCATGCGGCGGTCCGCCACCAGCGAGCGGAACAGCGTCTCGCGCCGCTCGCGTGCGGCGGGCACCTGCGCGGTGGGGATGCCCAGGTCCTCAAGGAAGTGACCGAGAACCTGCTCCGGGGGCGCGGGAGAGTCGGCGGCGTAGCCGCACAGGTTGGCGTACAACTCCCCGCCGGGGAACCGGCCCTGTGCGGCGTGCGCCCAGTGCAGCGCGAGCGAGGTCTTGCCCACGCCGCCGGTGCCGATGATGGCCGCCACGCGCGACGTACGCGGCCGCGCTGCGTCGTCTGCAAGGAGGGCGTCCAGCCGGGCCAGTTCCCGGGACCGGTTGACGAAGTGCCCGATGCCTCCGCGCAGTTGGTGCGGGACGATCGCCGACGCCACCCGGTCGGGCTGGTGGAGGTGCAGGCCGCCGCGCACGTCCCGGGCCTGGACGACCGTGTGGGCGGCCGTCTCGCCCTCGACCCGGTTGACGTGCTCGGCCCCCTCGTCCATGGCTAGGTTCGGGCAAGCGGAGGCGGCAGGTGCGCGACGTGCTCTTCAAACCAGTCGAGCAAGGGCTCCCCGGCCTGGTACAGCTCCTGGATGAAGCTCTGGCAGCGCAGGATCACGTCACGATCGACGTACTTCCGTGCGGCTTCCAGGATGCCTTGCTCGTCGTACACCGCTTCGTACATCACCTGAGAGCCGAGGGTGTAGATCTCCGGCAGCGGACCGTCGGACTCGTACGTGACGACCTTGTCCGCGTCGATGACGTGGATCGGCCCCCCGGATTCCGCGCGGACCCGCAGGGCGTGCAGTTCCCACTGCATGTACGGGGTGAGCGGTTCTTCCACCACCCGGATGCGCCGGGGCATGAAACCGTGCTGCCGCGCCTTCCGGTGACGCTGTGTCAACTCTTCCCGGCCCGCTTCCAACAGCCGCAGGGATTCCGCCCAGTCACCGCGGGCGAACGCCTCCCAGCTGTCGTAGCCCGGCTCCTGGAACGTCTGCTGCCGCTCCAGCTTCCAGAACCCGAGGTCGGCGCTGTGCCAGTAGTGCGTCTCGAAGTCGGCGTAGTACGGGGCGAGGGGCATGCGCTCGCTCTCCGCGCCGTCCAGCAGGCTACTCATCCGGGATATCCGTCTTCGCCGCAATGACCGTCGCCCGCGGGATGACGACCAGACGCTCACCGGGGTCGACGCTCACCCCTGCGGGGAGCCGTCCCTGGTAGTCGGCGGTCAGATCGCTGCCGATGACCGCGACGTCCCCGTTCTCCAGCTCCCACACGTCCGGGCAGCTGGCGTTGCCAGAGGTCTGTCCGAGTTCGTGCGACGACTTCCCTAACCGCCGTGCGAACGCTGCCGCCGGGTCGGCTTCCCACTTCGTGTCCATGTCCCCTCCATGTATGAAACGAACGTGGGAAGCGTACACCGACCGCCCACGCACCGCTACTCTCCGTTACATTTCGGCGGGCCTGCCGGGCTGTTTCTCGCCACGTGCCGTCGCCTGCTCCTGCGGGCGCCCCGGCTGCTCCACCGACCCGGCGGGGTCGTCGTCGCGGACCGGAGCGTACGTCGTCCCTCAGGGGTCGCGCAGGGTCTTCACAGCGAACTCTCCAGCCGGGACGCGGCGCGGGGGAGCCGGATGGTGACCGCCATGCCCGCCGCCGGCGCGGTGTCGAGCGCCACCTCCCCGTCGTGCGCCTCGACCACGGCTCGCACGATGGACATGCCCAGCCCGCTGCCGCCCGCGACCCGGGCCCGGCCGGGGTCGGCGCGGAAGAACCGGTCGAAGATCCGCGCCGCGTCCTCCGGCCGCATGCCGGGCCCGGTGTCGGCGATCCGCAGCACGGCGACGCCGTTCGAGGCGGCGGCGGAGAGGGTGCAGGCGGCGTCCTCGGGGGTGTGGGTGCGTACGTTGGCGAGGAGGTTGCCGACGACCTGGCGCAGCTGGGCCTCGTCGCCGACGACGACCGCGGGCGCCGGGGCGTCGGCCGTCACGGGGCGCTGCGGCTGCTGCGCGCGCAGGTCGGCGGCGGCGTCGCGGACGAGGACGGCGAGGTCGACGGGGGCGCGGTCGCGGGCGGGGTGCTGGTCGAGGCGGGCGAGGACGAGGAGTTCGTCGACGAGGCGGCTCATGCGCTCGGCCTCCGCGGCGACGCGGGTCAGGGCGCGGTCGGCCTCGTCGGCCTCGAGGATGCCCTTGTCGTAGAGCTGGAGGTAGCCGAGCACGGTCGCCAGCGGGGTGCGCAACTCGTGCGAGGCGTCGGCGAGGAACTGGCGCTGCCGCGCGGCGGCCTCCTCGCGGCTGGCCATGGCGCCCTCGACCTGGTGCAGCATGGCGTTGAGCGCGTCGCGCAGCTGCTCCACCTCGCTGCCGCCGGGCGGCGCGGTGCCGACGCGGCGCGACAGGTCGCCCTCGGATATCGCGGACGCGGTCTCCACCATGTCCTCCAGGGGACGCAGCCGGCGCCGGGCGGCGTGCGAGGAGACGACGGCGAGGAGCAGCAGGAGCAGGGCGCCGAAGAGGGCCTCCGTGACGAAGAGCTTGCGGACGGCGTTGCGCACGCCGTCGTAGCGGGTGGTGGCGATGGCGTACGAGCCGTCGTCGAGGCGGGCGGCGGCGGCGCGGTAGTGGTGGCCGCCGGCTTCGACGCTGGTGATGCCGCCGGAGTCGGCGAGGGCGGCGGGGTCGTCGACGGCGGCGGCGATACGGCGGGCGAGCCGCGGGTCGCCGCCGTCGAAGAGCGGGCAGGTGGGCCGGAGTTCGCCGGCGGCGTCGAGGAGGACGAACGACTCGTCCCTGGTGGCGCGGGCGAAGCTCCCGTCCCGGGAGACGCCGAGGGACTCCGCGAGCCGGCACACCCCCTCCAGGCCGGTGACGCTGAGCGGGCTGGCGGCGAGGGTGTCCCGGTCCTGGCGGACGGTGGCGTCGACCTCGCCGACGAGGATGGCGTGCGTACCGAAGAGGCTGCCGCAGGCGGCGGCGATGAGGCCGACGGCGAGGATGACGACGTTGGTGACGGAGAGCCGGCCGCTGAGCGAACGCGGAAACCGCTTCACGAGGACGGGCCGGCGGGTTCGGCGGATCCGGTGAGTCCGGCGGGGCCGGCGGGGCCGGGGGATCCGGCGGGCGCTGCGGCTTCCGCTTCCGTGGCCGGGCCGATGGGGCGCAGGCCGTAGCCGACGCCGCGGCGGGTCTCGATGAGCGGCGGACCGAGCGGGTCGAGCTTGCGCCGCAGATAACTGATGTACGTCTCCACGACGGTGGACTCCACCGCGGTGTCGAACTGCCAGACGTGGCGCAGCAGCTGCTCCTTGGTGAGGATGCGGCCGGCGTTGCGCATGAGGTGCCGCAGCAGGTTGTACTCGGTCGGCGTCAGCTCCACCGGCGCGCCCCCGCGCCGCACCGTGAACGTCGCCTCGTCCAGCTCCACGTCCCCGTGCCGCAGCACCCCGGCCGCGGGCGCCCGCCCGCGCGTCCGCCGCAGCACGGCGCGTACGCGGGCGACGACCTCGTCGACGTTGAACGGCTTGGTGATGTAGTCGTCCCCGCCGAGCGCGAGCCCGCCCAGCACGTCGGCGGGCGCGTCGCGGGCGGTCAGGAAGATCACCGCGGGCTCGTCGTCCGCGTACTCCCGCAGCGCCCGCAGCTCCCGGCAGACCTGCCACCCGCTGCCGTCGGGGAGCATGACGTCGAGGAGGACGAGGTCGGGCGCGTGGGCACGGGCGAGTTCGAGGGCCCGCCGGGCGGTGGGCGCGGCGTGCACGGCGAAGCCGTGGAAGCGCAGGGTGATCTGCAGGATGTCGGCAATCCCGGGATCGTCCTCGACCACGAGAACGGACTCGTTCATGGCCCCAGTATCGCTGCGGCCGAACGGGACGCCGCCGGGGCGACGTTGCGAGTTCCCTGTGAGTGGCGACGCCGCGTGATCTGGTTCTGCTCCGTTACCCGTTCGGGCAGCGGTACTCCGGACGGAAGCGGTGCGGGGAGCAGCCGATCAGGCAGACGGAGAGGAAGCGCCCACCGGCCAGCCACCACCCGCCGGCGACGTCTTCGCCGCCCGCAACCGCCCGCAACCGCCCGCGCCGCCGACTCGGCGCGGGCGGGCACGTGCTCGCTGTCGTGCGGAAGCAGCGCGCCGGCGTGTGCACGTACCTGGTCGCCCCACGTACCCGCCACGAAGGTGGCCGGCTTCAGGAGCCAGTGCGCCAGCTCCAGCGGCGGTACGCGGCTGACGGTGAACTCCGGGTGCGCGGGACGCCGCGGGCCGTCCTTGGCCAAGTCGCGCCCGCCGCCGAGGCCAGAAGTAGCCGTGGTGGTGGTCGCTCACCGGGGTACCTCACCGCCGTACACGGGGTGAGGGACGGCGCAGCCGCCCCTCACCCGCCTTTCCTTACCGACGGCCGCAGCCGTCCCCGTCACCGCAGCCGCCGGCGGACTCGCCGTCGTCGTCTTCCGGCTCCGCCTTGACCTGGTCCAGCAGGTGCCGCATGGTGACCCCCTGTCGGGTCCGCGGCACGAGGCGTCTCCTCGCGCCGTCATGCCCGCGGAGTGCAGTCCCGCGCGAAGTAGCGCTGTACGGGCCCCCAGGTGCGGCCTCCGGTGCGGGAGACGCGGAGGGTCAGCAGCGGTCGGGCGGGTGGTTCGGGGGCGTCGGGCTGGGTCGCCATGAGGTCGACGCTAGGGAGGCGGTCGGGCGCCTGGCCAGCGATGTGCAAAACTCTGCGAACTGCATGTCAGAGCCAAAAGAGTGACTTGATTCGCCGACACGCACGCTTTCGATGGTGCGCCCGCTCACGCCCATCAGCAAGAACAGCCCGCCGACCACGATCAGGGTGGCGCTGCCCACCTCGTTCTCCGCAATGAAGACCGCCGCCACTCCGGCCCCCACGAGCACGGTCCCGGCCGCTCCGGCCACGGGCCGCTCCCACCTCTTCAGCGGGCCTAAGCGGACAGGCCGCGCGCCGCCTTGTGTCTCGTGCGTACCCCCGACTGCTCCCACCACACGGGGAGTTTATGGCCGGGTCCCCCGATCGGTCCGGCGTTCCTCCCCGGGCCGGGCATGATTCCGCGGGGCACGGCTCGCGCACGTGCTCGTGCCCCGCGGGCTGCCCGATCAGGCCGTCAGGGTCTCGCGGAGCTGGGTCAGGCCCCAGTTGAGGTCTTCCTTGGTGATCACCAGCGGCGGCGCGATGCGGATCGTCGAGCCGTGGGTGTCCTTCACCAGCACGCCCCGCGCCATCAGCTTCTCCGAGATCTGCCGCCCCGTGCCGTGCGCCGGGTCGATGTCCACGCCCGCCCACAGGCCCCGGCCGCGTACCTCGCGGACCGCGCCCGTGCCGGTCAGCAGGCCCAGCTCGTGGTGCAGGTGCTCGCCGAGTTCCGTGGCGCGCTGCTGGTACTCGCCCGTGCGGAGCATCGCGATGACCTCCAGGCCCACCGCGCACGCCAGCGGGTTGCCGCCGAACGTGGAGCCGTGTTCGCCGGGGTGGAAGACGCCGAGGACCTCGCGGCTCGCGACGACCGCGGAGACCGGGACCACGCCGCCGCCGAGCGCCTTGCCGAGGATGTAGACGTCCGGCACCACGTCCTCGTGCTCGCAGGCGAAGGTGCGGCCTGTGCGGCCCAGGCCGGACTGGATCTCGTCGGCCATGAAGAGGACGTTCCGGGCCGCGGTCAGCTCCCGTACGCCGGTCAGGTAGCCCGGCGGGGGCACCAGCACGCCCGCCTCGCCCTGGATCGGCTCCAGCAGCACGGCGACGGTGTCGTCGTCGACGGCCGCGGTCAGGGCGGCCAGGTCGCCGTACGGGACGATCTCGAAGCCGGGCGTGTACGGGCCGTAGTCGGCGCGGGCCTCGGGGTCGGTGGAGAAGGAGACGATGGTGGTCGTACGGCCGTGGAAGTTGTTCTCCGCCACGACGATCTTCGCGCGCCCCTCGGGCACGCCCTTGACGCGGTAGCCCCACTTCCGGGCGGTCTTCACCGCGGTCTCGACGGCCTCCGCGCCGGTGTTCATGGGCAGCACCATGTCCTTGCCGCACAGCTCGGCGAGCTGCGTGCAGAACTCCGCGAAGCGGTCGTGGTGGAAGGCGCGCGAGGTCAGCGTCACCCGGTCCAGCTGGGCGCGGGCGGCGTCACGGAGGCGGGGGTTGCCGTGGCCGAAGTTGAGGGCCGAGTAGCCGGCCAGCATGTCCAGGTAGCGGTTGCCCTCGACGTCGGTCATCCACGCGCCCTCGGCGGTGGCGACGACCACGGGCAGGGGGTGGTAGTTGTGCGCGCTGTGGGCGTCGGCTGCGGCGATGGCTGCTTCGGTTCGCGTCACGGGTTCTCCGTTCCGTTGCGCCGTGAAGGGCGGTGCCGGTGGGGCGGGGGTGGTGCCCCTGTTTCTATCTTCGCTCGATTGATGGACGAAGGATCCATCACGCGCCGCCGTGCCCGCTAGGGTGGAAGCGCGTGCGGCGACTGGCGAACGTGGAACGGACCACGGGGGAGCCGCGCGGCGCAGCAGCCGAGTGGTGCCGCCCGCCTGGGTGCCCCGGGTCCGACGCAGGCTCGACCCGGAGGGACACGCCATGACCCCCGCACACCCCGCCCTTGCGCAGACCGACCCCGAGCTGGCCGCCCTCGTCGCCGCCGAGGAGCAGCTGCAGGCCGACACGCTGCGGCTCATCCCCAGCGAGAACTACGTCTCCACCGCCGTGCTGGAAGCCACCGGCACCGTGCTGACGAACAAGTACAGCGAGGGCTACCCCGGCAAGCGGTACTACGAGGGCCAGCAGAACATCGACCCGATCGAGACCCTCGCCGCCGACCGCGCCAACGCCCTCTTCGGCACCGAGCACGCCAACGTGCAGCCGTACTCCGGCTCCCCCGCGAACCTCGCCGCCTACCTGGCCTTCGCCGAGCCCGGCGACACCGTCATGGGCATGTCCCTGCCGCACGGCGGTCACCTCACCCACGGGTGGAGCGTGTCCGCGACCGGCAAGTGGTTCCGCGGCGTGCAGTACAAGGTGCGGCGCGAGGACGGGCGCGTCGACTTCGACGAGGTGCGGGACCTGGCGCTCGCCGAGCGACCGAAGATCATCCTGTGCGGCGGCACCGCCATCCCGCGGACCATCGACTTCGCGGCCTTCGGCGAGATCGCCCGCGAGGTCGGCGCGGTGCTGGTCGCGGACGTGGCGCACATCGCCGGGCTCATCGCCGGCGGCGCGCACCCCTCGCCCGTACCGCACGCGGACGTCATCACGACCACCACGCACAAGACGCTGCGCGGGCCGCGCGGGGCGATGATCCTGACGCGCGCGGAGCACGCGCGCGCGATCGACCGCGCGGTCTTCCCCGGCCTGCAGGGCGGGCCGCACAACCACACCACGGCGGCCATCGCGGTGGCGCTGCACGAGGCGGCGCAGCCGTCGTTCCGGGAGTACGCGGCGGCGGTCGTCGCCAACGCGAAGGCGCTGGCCGCGCAGCTGGCGGAGCGCGGCTTCGAGCTGGTCTCGGGCGGTACGGACAACCACCTGATCCTCGTCGACCTCACGGGCCGGGAGGTCCCGGGGAAGGTGGCCGCGAAGGCGCTGGACCGGGCGGGGCTGGTGGTGAACTACAACACCGTCCCGTACGACCCGCGCAAGCCGTTCGACCCGTCGGGCATCCGCCTCGGGACGCCCTCGCTGACGTCGCGGGGGCTGGGGACGGAGCAGATGGCGCAGGTCGCGGAGTGGATCGACCGGGGGGTCGCGGCGGCGAAGGCCGGCGGGGCGGAGGAGGACGTGGCGCTGAAGGGGATCAGGGGCGAGGTGGCGGAGCTGATGGCGTCGTACCCGGCCCCGGGGCTTCCGGTGGGCTGAGGGGGAGGCCGGTGGCTCGGCGGGTCGGCGGGTCGCCTGGCGGCGGGCGGGCGGTACGGGCCAGGGGTGGCGGCGCCCGGCCGGGGCGGCGGCCGTACCCGGCCAGGGCGGCGGCCGTACCCGGCCAGGGTGGCGGCGTACCCGGCCGCCCTTCGCACCGGGCTGAGGGGCAGCGCGGGGCGTGCGCACCGCGGGCGGGGCGGCGCCGCGGCGCCTCGCCCGCGGTGCGGCACGGTGCGGTGTACGCGTACGTGGTCGGCGGGCTGCGGCCGTCCGGGGCCGGTGCGCTGCGGGCTCGGCGTCGTCAGTCGTCCCGGTCCACCCGCTCGTCTCGGTCCAGGAGTACGCGACGGGGGCCGGCTGCCGTCGCCCGGCGGCGCAGGCGGGGGGCCGCGATGGCCAGGAGGGCGCCGGCCGCCAGGCCCGGCAGCGTCCACCACCAGTTCTCCCCGGCGCCCGCTCCGGCCGCGGCCCGCTCGCGGGTGCCGGCGTCCCCGTCCGCCGCGGCGGTACCGGGCGCCGTCCCCGCGTCCGCGTCCGCCGCCGACCGGGGGTCCAGCTCGCCCGGGGCTGCCGTGCCGAACTGCGGCGGCACGTACCACCCGCGCTGCGCCTTCGGCCGCTCCGCGACACCCAGGCCGTCGAGCAGCGACCCCAGCCGCTCCGGGTGCTCCACCCGCTGCCACGTCTCCGCCGTCGCGTCCGCGCCGTCTGCCCTGGCCACCACCGGACCGCCCCGCGCGTCCGGGTACAGGCTGTCGACGCGCCACACGTGTACGTCGTGGCGCAGCCACGTCACGGTGATCCGCCGCGCGTCCGCGCCGCCGAGGTCCGCCTCGGTGAGCATCGGGTCGATCTGCTCGCCGGTGTCGCCGAGGGCCTTGTCGAGCGCGGCGTAGTCGGGGTCGGTGGCGTAGAGGGCGGCGGCGTCGCCGCTGCCGCCGTTGACGAGCAGCACGCTCGTCGGGCCGCCCGCGGCGGCCGGCCCGGCGAGGGCGAGCACGGCGGCGAACGCGACGGCGAGCGCCGCGCCGAGCGCGGCGGCGGCCGGGGCGGTGAGCCGGTGGGTGAGTGTGCGCATGGTGTCGTTGCTCCGTTCCGGCAGGCGTCCGAGAGTGTCCGATGGTGTCGGCGGTGATACGAACCGGGCCCTGCTCTCCGTACGAACCGGGCTCCGCCCTCCGTACACCGCCGCGGGGCACCGGGTTCCGCCCGCTCCGCCCCGCCTCAGTCGGCCGCGGAGTCCGCGGACTCCGCGACGCGCAGGGCGCGCCGCTTGTCCGGGACGCCTTCGAGCCGGAGGGTCAGCGAGCCGGGGCCCTGCCAGAGGAGGGTGGGCCCTGCGGTGCGGACGGTGCGTTCGTACGGGCGGCCGCCGTCCCCGGGCTCGTGGAGGAGCAGCTCCAGGCGGTGCGGCTCCGGGAACCACAGCGCGGTGCCGGTGCCGACCTGCTCCCACTGCGGCGGTACGGAGGACGTCTTGCCGACGAGGGGGTCGAGGGTCCCCCGGAACGCGTCCAGCCGCACGCCCCCGCCGGCGCCCGGTCCCGCGCCGCCCCCCGCCCAGCACAGCGACACCATCCGTCCGTCCGCCGACAC
>NZ_BAAAPF010000015.1:0-49169 GCF_039531005.1 Streptomyces synnematoformans | reverse complement strand
CCGCCGCCCGCGGCGGCACCACCCGCTCCGGCGCCGGCACCGGCGCCCGCCGCCGCGCCCAGCAGCTCCGCGTGGGCGGCCGCCGCGCCCGCCGGGTCCAGGTCGTCGTACTCCGGCACCCGCCCCGGGTCCGCCGCGCGCCGGCGCCACTGGGCGTGCCGTACCGCCTGCGCCAGGGCCCGCGCCGCCCGCTCCCCCGCCGGGTACGCGGGGATGCCGTCCGGCGGGGCCGCCAGGGCCTCCGGCAGGCCCTCGATCTCCAGGTGGACGACGGCCACCGGCTTCGTCGGGCCGGCCCCGCCCTCCTCACCCGCGCCGCCGCAGCCCCGCCCCTCCGGCGCGCCCGTCACCCTGCGCACCCTCGCGTCGCACGCAGAGTCCCCCGGTGGCGGTTCCGTCCGTTCTGTAGCGAACTCATGACGTTCCCGGGCCCACCCGGACCCGGGGGAACGGTGTCCGCGGGGCATTAGCATTTCTGTCTGTCCCAGCCCGTCTCCAGGATCGCGAGACTCATGACAGCTCCTGACAGCGCCGATGTCCTTCTCGTCCACGGCGGTACGCCCCTGCGGGGCGAGATCCACGTCCGCGGGGCCAAGAATCTCGTGCCCAAGGCGATGGTCGCCGCGCTGCTCGGCAGCTCCCCCAGCCGGCTGCGCAACGTGCCGGACATCCGCGACGTGCGGGTGGTCCGCGGCCTGCTGCAGCTGCACGGCGTGACCGTGGGGCCGGGCGACGAGCCCGGTGAGCTGGTGCTCGACCCGACGCACGTGGAGAGCGCGCACGTCGCGGACATCGACGCGCACGCCGGCTCGTCCCGTATCCCGATCCTCTTCTGCGGGCCGCTGCTGCACCGCCTCGGCCACGCCTTCATCCCCGGGCTCGGCGGCTGCGACATCGGCGGGCGGCCCATCGACTTCCACTTCGACGTGCTGCGGCAGTTCGGCGCCCGGATCGACAAGCGCGCGGACGGGCAGTATCTGGAGGCGCCGCAGCGGCTGCGGGGGACGAAGATCCGGCTGCCGTACCCGTCGGTCGGGGCCACCGAGCAGGTGCTGCTGACGGCCGTGCTGGCGGAGGGCGTCACCGAGCTGTCCAACGCGGCCGTGGAGCCGGAGATCGAGGACCTCATCTGCGTGCTGCAGAAGATGGGCGCGATCATCGCGATGGACACCGACCGGGCCATCCGCATCACCGGCGTGGACCAGCTCGGCGGCTACACCCACCGCGCCCTGCCGGACCGGCTGGAGGCCGCCTCCTGGGCGTCCGCGGCGCTGGCCACCGAGGGCGACGTGTTCGTCCGCGGCGCGCTGCAGCGCTCGATGATGACGTTCCTGAACACCTTCCGGAAGGTCGGCGGCGCCTTCGAGATCGGCGACGACGGTATCCGGTTCTGGCATCCCGGCGGGCCGCTCAACGCGATCGCGCTGGAGACCGACGTCCACCCCGGCTTCCAGACCGACTGGCAGCAGCCGCTGGTCGTCGCGCTCACCCAGGCGTCGGGGCTGTCGATCGTGCACGAGACGGTGTACGAGTCCCGTCTCGGCTTCACCTCCGCGCTCAACCAGATGGGCGCGCACATCCAGCTCTACCGCGAGTGCCTGGGCGGCACGCCCTGCCGCTTCGGGCAGCGTAACTTCCTGCACTCCGCGGTCGTGTCCGGGCCGACGAAGCTGGAGGGCGCCGACCTGGTCATCCCGGACCTGCGCGGCGGCTTCTCGTACCTCATCGCGGCGCTGGCGGCGCAGGGCACCTCGCGGGTGCACGGCATCGACCTGATCAACCGCGGCTACGAGAACTTCCTGCAGAAGCTCGCGGACCTCGGCGCCCGCGCCGAGCTGCCGGACGTCCCGGTGGCCGCCGCCGCGGCCGGCTGAGGCGCACGGACGCGGCGGAGGCGGCGATCGCGGCGGAGGCAGCGTAGGCGCGCGGGCGGCGGGGACGGACGGCTGCCCCCGCGGAGACGGGCGGAGGGCGGCCGCCCCCGCCGGGTCCGGCCGCCCTCCTTCTCGGCTGCGGGCCTTACTTGCCCTTCGCCGCCTCCTTCAGCTTCGAACCGGCCGTGACCTTCACGCTGTAACCAGCGGGGATCTGGATCGGCTCGCCGGTCTGCGGGTTGCGGGCGGAGCGCGCCTTGCGGTGCGTGCGCTCGAAGGTCAGGAAGCCGGGGATCGTGATCCTCTCGTCGCCCTTGCTGACGACCTCCCCGGCGACCTCGGCGAGGGCGGCCACCACGGCGTCGGCGTCCTTACGGGTCACCTCGGCGCGTTCTGCGATCGCGGCCACCAGCTCACTGCGGTTCATATCTGTCTCCCGTGTGTTCTTGCCATTGAGGCGTGAGATCAAAGCCGATGCTGCCAGGACCCGCTGACAGTCCCCGTAACCGGGTCCCGTGACAGCGCCTCGCGCCCGACTACGCATCCTGCCCTCACCTGCGGCGGAAACGCCAATCCGGCGCCCTGGCGCGTCGTACACCGCAGCCCGTCCATCCGCACACTTATGACGTACGCGCGCCCCGAAAGCCAGGCGACTCGCCGGGGCCCGGCCCGTTCCCACGCGGGGTGAACGGGCGGTTACACGCCCCCGGTGGGCGGCTGCGTCACGCCCGCGGCCTGTGCGGCGTCGCGGACGGCGTCGGCGACGGCGGGGGCCACCCGGTCGTTGAAGACGCTGGGGATGATGTAGTTCGGGTTCAGCTCGTCGCCGTGGACGACGTCGGCGATGGCGCGGGCCGCGGCGATCATCATCTCGGAGTTGACGGTGTGCGAGTGCGCGTCGAGCAGCCCGCGGAAGACGCCGGGGAAGACGAGCACGTTGTTGATCTGGTTCGGGAAGTCGCTGCGCCCGGTGGCGACGACGGCGGCGTGCTCGCGGGCGGCGGCGGGGTCGACCTCGGGGTCGGGGTTGGCCAGCGCGAAGACGATCGCGTCGGGCGCCATGGTGGCGACGTCGGCGCCGTCGATGACGTCGGGGGCGGAGACCCCGATGAAGACGTCCGCGCCGTGCACGGCGTCCTTCAGCGTGCCGGTGAGACCGTCGCGATTGGTGTTCTCGGCGATCCAGCGCAGCGCCGTGCCGGGCGGGACGTCGGCCAGGTCGGCGCGGCCGGAGTGGACCACGCCGTTGATGTCGGCGACGACGGTGTGCTTGACGCCGGCGTCGATCAGCAGCTTGAGGATCGCGGTGCCCGCGGCGCCCGCGCCGGACATCACCACGCGCACGTCCCCCAGTTCCTTGCCGACGACCCGCAGCGCGTTGGTCAGCGCGGCGAGCACGACGATGGCGGTGCCGTGCTGGTCGTCGTGGAAGACCGGGATGTCCAGCGCCTCGCGCAGCCGCGCCTCGATCTCGAAGCAGCGGGGCGCGGAGATGTCCTCCAGGTTGATGCCGGCGAAGCCGGGGGCGATGGCCTTGACGATCTCCACGATCGTGTCGGTGTCCTGGGTGTCCAGGCACAGCGGCCAGGCGTCGATGGCGGCGAAGCGCTTGAACAGGGCCGCCTTGCCCTCCATCACCGGCAGCGCGGCCTTGGGCCCGATGTTGCCCAGGCCCAGGACGGCGGAGCCGTCGGTGACCACGGCGACGCTGTTGCGCTTGATGGTCAGCCGGCGGGCGTCCTCGGGGTTCTCGGCGATCTGCATGCAGACGCGGGCGACGCCGGGGGTGTAGATCATCGACAGGTCGTCGCGGTTGCGGATCGGGTGCTTGGACTGCATCTCGATCTTGCCGCCGAGGTGCATGAGGAACGTACGGTCGGACACCTTGCCGACGATGACGCCCTCGATGCCGCGGAGCTTCTCGACGATGGAGCGCGCGTGGTCCGTGGAGGCGGCGGCGATGGTGACGTCGATCCGCAGCCGCTCGTGGCCGGAGGCGGTGACGTCGAGGCCGGTGACGCTGCCGCCGGAGGCCTCCACGGCGGAGGTGAGCTGGCTGACGGCGTTGCCGCCGGCGGGCACCTCCAGCCGGACCGTGTTCGAGTAGGAGACGCTTGGCGCCGTTGCCATGGCCGTGTGTTCCCTCGTGTGTGCTGGTGTGGTGAAGCCACGGGGCGCGCGATACGCCCCGTTGCGGATCGGGTCGATAGTCGCACCTACTGTGCGGTATCCGGTAACCCCGGAGCGCGGAATCACTTTTCCACAGGAGGTGACCGGCGGCAACGCATCCGGGCGGCGGGGGAGACGACGGGAGGGACGGGTGGGAAAGACGGGTGGGAAAGACGTCGGGCCGGGTGCGCGGCGTCTCCGCCGCACGCCCGGCCCGTTGCAGCCTGGCGGCACCGACCCGCCAGCTCGCCTCGCGGCAAGTGGGCGCTCGAAGCGCCTATGGTTGGGCCCGGGGGCATGGATCGGGCCGGTGCCACTTGCCAGGCTAACAAACCGTCCCCGTAAGGCCATTCCCGTCCCGGCGGCCTCCGCCGCCCCCGCGGCCCGGCCGGTCCGCCCGGCCCGCTCGACCCGCGAAGGGGGTTACGGCCGCAGCAGGTCCGGGACGCCGGCGGCGTCCGGAAGGTCCGCGGGCGTGGCGACGACCGTCAGCCGCTGCGTCGCGCGGGTCAGCGCCACGTACAGCACCCGCAGGCCCGCCGGCGACTCGTCCGCCATCTCCGCCGGCGAGAGCACCACCGTCGCGTCGTACTCCAGCCCCTTGGCCTCCAGGCTGCCCAGCACCACCACCCGCTCCCCCAGCCCCGCCAGCCGGCCGCGGGCCTCGTCGCGCCGGCCCATCGGCACCACCACGCCCACCGTGCCGTCGACGTCCGCCAGCAGCCGCCCGACCTCCGCGCGCACCGTGTCGTACGGATCCGCCCCCGCCGTCCGGAACGCCGGCTCCGCCCCCGTGGACCGCACCGCCTCCGGCGGCCGGGTGCCGGGCATGGCCAGCGCCAGGACCCGGGACGCCACGTCGGCGATCTCCGCCGGGTTGCGGTAGTTGACGGTGAGGGTGAAGCGGCGCCGTGGGCGGGTGCCCAGCGCCTCCGTACGGGCCGCGGCGGCCTCCTCCGGGTCCGGCCACGAACTCTGCGCGGGGTCGCCGACGACCGTCCAGGTGGCGTGCCGCCCGCGGCGGCCCACCATCCGCCACTGCATCGGCGTGAGGTCCTGCGCCTCGTCGACGATGACGTGCGCGTACTCCTGCCGTTCGGTGTCCCGCCGGCGCGGCGCGGGCGCGGTGCGCTCCGCGTACGTCGTCAGCTCCTCCAGGCCCGTCAGCGTCTCCAGCGGGTCCAGCTCCCGCGGCCTGGCCGGCTTCGCGGGCGCGCCGAGGAGCACCTGCAACTCGTCCAGCAGCGCCACGTCGTGCACGGTCAGCCCGTCCCGGGCCAGCGAGCGGGCGACGCCGCGGACCTCGGCGGGGGTCAGCACGCGCCGCGCGAAGCCCGCGAGCCGCCGCTCGTCGGCGAGCGCCGCGAGCACCCCGCGCGGCGTCAGCTCCGGCCACCAGGCGTCGAGGAAGCCGGTGAAGTCGTCCTCGGTGGAGATGTCCTCGTCGAACGCCGCCCGCGCCTCCGCGGCCAGCTCCGGGTCGTCGTAGCGCGGCCGGGCGCCGGACTTCTGCCACAGCGCGTCCAGCAGGAACCGGCGGGCCCGGGCCCGCAGCAGGTTCACCGGCGCCGTGCCGCCGAGCACCGCCTGCCGGACGCGGCGCAGCTCCCGCGCGTCCAGCTCCACCCGGGCGCCGAACGCGACGACCCGCAGCCGCTGCGGCACGTCGCCCAGCGAAAGCGCGCCGCGCGCCGCCCGGCGCAGCACCCCCGTCATGCGCGCGGAGCCCTTGACCCGGGCCACCGCCGGCTCGTCGTACAGCGTCACCGCCCCGTCGTCGACACCGTCGACCAGCGACCCCACCGCCCGGATCGCGACCTGCCCCTCCTCCCCCAGCGACGGCAGCACGCCCTCGGTGTACGCCACGAGCAGCGGCGTCGGGCTGACGACCAGGATCCCGCCGGCGTACCTGCGCCGGTCCTGGTACAGCAGGTACGCGGCGCGGTGCAGCGCCACCGCCGTCTTGCCGGTGCCGGGGCCGCCCTCGACCTCGGTGACGGAGGCGGCCGGGGCCCGGATGACGGTGTCCTGCTCGGCCTGGATGGAGGAGACGATGTCGCGCATCGCGTGCGTACGCGCCCGGCCCAGCGCCGCCATCAGCGCGCCGTCGCCGACCACCGGCAGCGCGGCGCCGTCGAGCGTCACGGACAGCTCGGGCCGCAGCAGGTCGTCCTCGACGCCGAGCACCCGGCGGCCCCGGGAGCGGATCACGCGCCGCCGCACGACCCGGCCGGGGGCGACGGGGGTGGCGCGGTAGAAGGGCGCGGCGGCGGGGGCGCGCCAGTCGATGACCAGCGGGGCGTAGTCGGCGTCGAGGACGCCGAGGCGGCCGATGTGCAGGGTCTCGGCGATCCGCGCGCGCTGCTCGCCGCCGGCGGCGTCACCGTCGCCCCCGCCGTCGCCCCCGCCGGTCTCCACGGCGTCGTCGGCGGGTTCGACGGAGGTGTACGCGCCGTCGGGGCCGCGGACGCCGTCCTTGCCGGGGAGCAGGTCGATGCGGCCGAAGAGGAAGTCCTCGAACTCGCTGTTCAGCCGGTTGAGGTGGACGCCGGCGCGGAAGACCTGCGCGTCGCGCTCGGCGAGCGCGCCGGGGGTGCCGACCTGGCCGCGCTTGGCGGCGTCGCTCATGAGGAACTCCGCCTCGTGGATCTTCTCCTCCAGGCGGTCGTACACGCGGTCCAGATGGTCCTGCTCGGCCTGGATCTCGCGATCCCGGACGGAGTCCGGGGCGGTGATGTGCGCGGTCACCCGCGGGCCCCCTTCGTACGGACAAGGCAGCCGTTCATCCTACCTCTCGCGGGCGGGTGCGCGGAGGTCGGCCCAGGTCGGCGCGGGGGTGGGGGCGGGGCGGGACGGAGCAGCGGAGGGGGTGCCGTCAGCCGGCGTCCGCGGGAACCGACACCAGCCGGTCGCCCTCCGAGGTGACCACCTCGAAGTGGTCGATGTCGTCCGGCGACATGCTCGTCCCCCCGGAGGTCCGCAGGCTGTTCCCGCCGCCGTAGCCGCTGGCGCCCGCGTTCCCGCCGGTCCCGGCGCCGTAGCCGTCCGCGGGCACCCCCCAGCTGGTCACCGTCTCGTGCGCGCCGTCCTTGCCCACGGCCTGCAGGTCGCAGCGGCGCGGGCCCTTCACCCCGCGCAGGTCCAGGTACACGCTCGTGCCCCAGGTCACCGGGCGCATGCTGATCCTGGCCTCCACGCCCGTCTCCGGGTCCACGGCCCTGATCCGCTGGCCCTGCCCGGCGACGTCCTCGCGCCGCTGCTCCGGCGGCGCCTCGTCCCCGGCCAGCATCACCGCCGTCACCACCGGCGCCGCGACGGCCACCACGGCCGCCGCCGCCACCGCGACGAGCAGCCGCCGGCGCACCAGCCGCTGCCGGGCCCGTACCGCCGACAACTCCGCCAGCAGCCGGTCGAGTGCGCCCGGCGGCGGCTCCTCCGGCGGCGGCACGTCCGCCAGCATGTCGGCGACCGGCATCAGCTCCGCCAGCGCGTCGGCGCACCGCGCGCACCCGGCGAGATGTTCCTCGAACCGCTCGGCCTCGTCCTGTTCCAGCGCGCCGATCGCGTACGCGCCGACGTCCGGATGCCGTTGCTCTGTCACGGCACCACTCCCCGTTCCTCCAGCGACAGCCGCAGCGAGCGCAGCGCGTAGAACACCCGCGAGCGCACGGTCCCCGCCGGCACGCCCAGCACCTCGGCCGCCTCGTTGGCCGTCCGACCCTTGAAGTACGTCTCCACCAGCGCGGCGCGGTGGGCGGGCGTCAGGTCGCCGAGCGCGTCGGAGAGGGTCATCAGCCGCAGCACCCGGTCGGTGTCGTCGGCGGCCGGGACGCTCTCCAGCGGCGCGGGGTCGGTCTCGTGCGGGCGCGCCTGCCGGCTGCGGTGTCCGTCGATCACAATGCGGCGGGCCACGGTGACCAGCCAGGGCCGCACGGAGCCGTCGGCCGCCGCCAGCTCGTCGGCGTGCCGCCAGGCACGCAGCAGCGTCTCCTGTACGACGTCCTCCGCCCGGTGCCGGTCGCCGGCGACCAGGCGCAGCACGAAGCCGAACAGCGGTCCCGCGTGTTCGCGGTAGAGGATCCGCATCAACTCCTCGTCGGGAGTCGGTTTCGAGCGCTGCGCGGCCACCACGGCATCGTCCCGCATCCCTCACCTCCGGGTCGAGTGATACGGGAACGGACGCCGGGGCGTTCAGGGGGTGGCGTACTTCGTGTCCGCGGAGGGGTCCAGGGACAGCCGGTAGCCGCGCTTGACGACGGTCTGGATGAGCTTCGGCACGCCCAGCGCCGTACGCACCCGGGTCATCGCCGTCTCCACCGCGTGCTCGTCGCTGCCCGCGCCCGGCAGCGCGCGCAGCAGGTCGGCGCGGGAGACGACCCAGCCGGGGCGGTGGGCCAGGGCGCGCAGCAGCGCCATGCCGGCCGGCGGTACGGGGCGCAGCTCGCCGTCGATGACGACGGCGTGGCCGCGGATCTCCACGCGGTGGCCGGCGACCGGCAGCGGCCGTACGCGGCCGGGGAGTTCGAGGGCGACGAGCTGCACGAGCGGCCCGAGGCGGTAGCGCTCCGGCTGGAACGTCGGCACGTCGTGCCGGTCCAGCGGCAGCGCCGTGAGCGGCCCCACGCAGGCGGGCAGCACGGTGTGGCGCAGGGCGTCCAGGACCTCGTCGAGGCGGTGCCGGGCCGCCGCCCGGTCCAGGAAGCTGGCGGCGGCCGGGGCGCTGGTGAACGTCACCGCGTCCACGCCGTGGCTGAGGACCGCGTCGAGCAGCCGGTCCAGCGGCGCCGGGTCCTCCGGGGCCATCCACCGGTACACCGGCACCACGACGACGACCGCCCCCGCGGCCCGCAGCGCCTCCACGAACCCCGGCAGCGGCTCGCCGTGCTGCTGCAGCGCCACCCGCCGCCCCTCGGCGCCCTCGGCGAGCAGCCGGTCCAGCACCTCTGCCATCGACTCCGAGGCCGGCGACCACGCTTCGGTCAGCCCCGCCGCCCGGATCGCGCCGCGCACCTTCGGCCCGCGCGCCAGCAGCTCCACCCCGGCCAGCCGGTCGAGCAGCGCGTCGCCGAGGCCCCAGCCGTCGGCGGCCTCGACCCAGCCGCGGAAGCCGATGGCGGTGGTGGCGACGACGACGTCCGGGGGGTCGCCGATGAGCTGCTTGGTGGTGTTCAGCAGCTCGTCGTCGTCGTGCAGGGGGACGATCCGCAGCGCGGGCGCGCGGTGCACGACCGCGCCGCGCCGCTCCAGCAGGGTGCTCAGCTCGTCCGCGCGACGGGCGGCCGTCACCCCGACGGAGAAGCCCTCCAGGGGTTTGACCTCGGCGGGTACGGTCATGTCTCGCTGCTCCCCGGTCGGTGCCGTCTGTGCTGGTCGTGCTGGTCGTGCCGTGCTGCGCCGTCCGTGGTGCTCCGCTCACACCCCCGCGTACGCGTGCTGCCGCGGCCCCGGGCCGTCCGCGCCGTCGTCGGCGCCCGGCGCGGGCGTGCGCGGGCCGCGCAGGTACACGACCCAGGTCACCACGAAACACACAGCGTAGAAGACGAGGAAGGCCACGCAGGCGGCCGTGCCGCTGCCGTTGGAAAGGAAGGACTGCCGGAACGCGAGGTTGATGCCGAGGCCGCCGAGCGTACCGACCGCGCCGATGAGCCCGATCGCGGCGCCGGACAGCCGCCGCGCGTAGGCGCCGGCCTCCTCGCCCCGCAGCCCCAGGGCGGACGCCTTGGCCTGGTAGATGCCGGGGATCATCTTGTACGTGGAGCCGTTGCCGAGCCCGGAGAAGAGGAACAGCGCGATGAAGCCGAACAGGTAGACGGGCAGCGACTCGCGTACGGAGGCGAAGACGACGACGGCCGTCGCGCCGCCCATCGCGGCGAAGTTCCACAGCGTGATCCGCGCCCCGCCGTGCCGGTCGGCCAGCCACCCGCCGAGCGGCCGGATCACCGAGCCGAGCAGCGGCCCGATGAACGTCACGGCCGCGGCCTGCAGCGGCGTGCGGTCGAACTGGGTCTGCAGCACGAGCCCGAAGGCGAAGCTGTAGCCGATGAACGAGCCGAAGGTGCCGATGTACAGGAACGACATGATCCACGTGTGCGCGTCCCGGACGGACTCCTTCGCCGCCCCGGTGTCGTTCCGTACCGGCGCCAGGTTGTCCATCCGCAGCCACGAGAGGGTGGCGGCGACGACGATCAGCGGTATGTAGATGGCGAGCAGCACCCGCGGCCGGCCGTCCCCGGCGACGGCGATGACCAGCAGCGTGACGAGCTGGATGACGGCCACCCCGACGTTGCCGCCGCCGGCGTTGAGGCCGAGGGCCCAGCCCTTGCGGTGCAGCGGGAAGAAGGCGTTGATGTTCGTCATCGACGAGGCGAAGTTGCCGCCGCCCACCCCGGCGAGCGCGGCGACCAGCAAGAAAGTGCCATACGACGTCCCCGGCTCCATCACGATGAACGCGGCGGACGTCGGCAGCAGGAGCATCAGCGCGCTGAACACCGTCCAGTTGCGCCCGCCGAAGCGGGCGACGGCGAAGGTGTACGGCACGCGCACGCAGGCGCCGACGAGGGTCGCGACGGAGACGAGAAAGAACTTCCCGGCGGCGTCGATGCCGTACTCGTCGCCCATGAAGAGGACGAGGACGGAGAAGAGAGTCCAGATGGAGAAGCCGATGTGCTCGGAGAAGACGGAGTAGAGGAGGTTGCGGTTGGCGGTCTTCTCGCCCCGCTCCGCCCAGAACACCTCGTCCTCGGGATCCCACTCCTCGATCCAGCGCTTCCCCCTGCGCGCGGTCTGCCCGGAGCCGGTCATCGCAGCCGTCCTGCCCTTCGTCGGCGGGCCGCCGCCCACGGGCGGGCGGCGGAATCTGGTTCAGGGTGACCGTAGGGACGGCGGGTTTCCACCCTGTGCCGACAGGTGACGCATGCGCAACCTTGCCCTCACGCGAGGGGGTCTTGACATGTGAGGGCGGAGCGGTCCGCCCCGCGGATAGGGCGGTCCGCGGCGCCTTCCCGGGCGCGGGAACAGGCGTTTCGCCGCACTTCACACGGCCGTAACAGGGGCGTGGCGGCTGCCGTCAGGACCCGGGGCGGCGAGGCGGCCGGGGGCCGGCGCGGCTGCGCTCAGGCGGTCTTCCGGACGTGCGACGCCTCGACGGAGAGCGGGGCGCCGCCCTGGCCGAGGGGGCGGAGTTCGGGAAGCTCCCGCCCGTGGTCGTCCACGAGAACGGAGTGCGGTTCGTCCGGGGCGAAGGCGTGGCGCTCGCCCCACTGGCGGAGGGCGACGACGGCGGCGAAGAGGTCCTTCCCCGCGGGGGTGAGGCGGTACGTGTGCCTTCTTCCGTCGGTGTCCGCGCCCTTGTCGAGGATGCCGTGTTCGACAAGCCTGCGGAGCCGGTCGGTGAGGATGTTGCGCGCGATCCCCAGCCGCTGGCGGAACTCGGTGAAGCTCGTCGCCCCGTCCATGGCGTCGCGGATGATCAGCAGGCTCCACCTGTCCCCGATGAGATCGACGGTCCGTGCGACCGGGCAGGCCGGGTCGGTCCAGGTGCCGCCCGCGGCGAGTGAGACGTCCACTGCCCCTCCAAGGTGAGTTGCAATCTGAAACCAGTATGCCCTAACGTCAGATCGGTTTCATTTTGAAACTCATAGGAGGTGGCATGCCGCAGGAACTGACCGGGAGGCAGCGGGGCCTGCTCGCGCTGATATGCGCGGTGGCGGTGTCGACCGTCTACGGCATCCAGCCGATCCTCGAAGCCGCCGGCGAGGACCTCGGGCTGCCCGAGGAAAGGCTGGGCTGGCTGGTCGCCGCCGGCCAGATCGGCTACCTCGCGGGGCTGGTGCTGCTCGTACCGCTGGGTGACCTGTTCAACCGCCGCGGGCTCATCACGGTGCACCTGCTGCTCACCGCCGCGGGCGCGGCGGTGACCGCCGCCGCGCCCGGCGGCGGCCTCGCGATCGCGGGCCTGGCCCTGGCCGGGCTGTTCGCCGTGGTCGTCCAGATCACCGTGGCGTACGTCGCCGCCGTCTCCCCGGCCCACGACCGCGGCCGCAACATCGGCGCCGTCACCGCGGGCGTGGTCACCGGGATCCTCGGAGTGCGGGTGATCGCCGGCGCCCTCGGCGAGCTGGCCGACTGGCGCGCGGTCTACCTCGTCATCGCCGGGCTGTGCGCGACGCTCGCCGTCGCCGCCCGTCTCACCCTCGCCCCCGACGTGCGCCGCCGCCCCCGCGTCCGGTACGGGCAGCTGCTGTCCTCGCTGGGACGGCTGGCCGTCGGCGACCGGCTCCTCCTCAGCAGGGGACTGATCGCGTTCTTCCTCTTCGCCTCCTTCGGCACGCTCTGGAGCGGACTGGCGCTCCCGCTCGGCGACGCGCCGTGGCACCTCGGCACCACCGAGACCGGGCTGTTCGGACTCGTCGGCCTCGTCGGGACGCTGGGCGCCGGCCGGGCCGGCCGCTGGGCCGACCGCGGTCTGGCGCCCCCGGTCACCCGCTGGTCGCTGGCACTGCTCACCGCCTCGTGGCTGCTCATCGCGCAGGCCGGGTCGTCGCTGTGGCTGTTGGTCCTCGGCGTCGCCGTCCTGGACTTCGCCGTGCAGGCCGTCCACGTCAGCAGCCAGCACCTGCTCGTCACCGCCCGCCCCGACCGGAGCAGCAGCGTCATCGGCGCCTACATGGGCTTCTACTCCCTCGGCTCCGCGCTCGGCGCGGTCACCACCACCTGGGCCTACCACGCCGAGGGATGGCCGGCCGCAAGCCTGCTCGGCGCCGCCTACGCCGCCCTCGGCCTCCTCATCGCCGCCTCGACCCGGCGCCTCACCGACCCGCCCCGAGCGGACGAGGCGCGTGCACCCGGCGACGTCGTCCACCGCCCCCGGCGGCGCGGGCGGGCCGGGCGGGAAGACCGCGGTGCCCCCGGGCGTTGCCTCGGGGCATGAGGATCGGTGAGGCCGCCAGCGTCAGCGGGGTGAGCGCCCGGTCGCTGCGGCACTACGAGGACGAGGGCCTGATCGTCCCCGGCCGGTTCGGCAACGGGTTCCGCGACTACTGCCCGGCCACGATCGACCGGGTGCTCGTCATCCGCTCGCTGCTGGAGTCCGGGCTGCCCGTGCGGCTGATCAGGGAACTCCTGCCCGGCGTCACCGGCGAAGCCGGCGCCGGGGCGGACGCGGGGTGCGCGGAGTTCCTGCGCGAGGTGGAGGACTACCGCGACCGGCTCGCGGCCCGCATCGCCGTTCTCAGCGACCGGCAGGCGGCGCTCGACGCGTACCTCCGCGAGGCCCGCCGCGGCGGAGGCCGCTGACCGCCGCCTGATAGCCGCTTGATCGCCAGCTGATCGCCGCTTGACCCTGACACAAGTGTCAGGCTCCTACGTTCGCCGCATGGAGAACGACGAGCAGACGGTACGGGCACTCATCCAGCGGTCCCACCGGGGACCCGAGGACCTGACCCTCACCACCGGCCACCCCCGCCCCGCCCCCGGACCCGGCGACTACCTGGTCCGCGTCGGCGCCGCCGGGGTCAACTTCGCCGACGTCATGCAGGCCCGCGGCACGTACGGGGGCGGCCCGCGGGCGCCGTACGTGGCAGGCTTCGAGGGCGCCGGCGAGATCGTCGGCGCCGGCCCGGACGTCGCGCGCCCGCTGCCGCCCGGCACCCACGTCGTCGGGACCGGGCCGGGCGCCTTCGCGCAGTACATGACGATGCCGGCCGCGGGCGTGCTGCCCGTACCGTCCGGCTGGAGCGACGCCGCGGCGCTCGGGCTCGTACTGAACTGGGCCACCGCCCTGGCGGCGCTGAAGCCGCTCGGCGAGGTCCGGGCGGGCGAGACGGTCCTCGTGCACGCGGCGGCCGGAGGCGTGGGGCAGGCGGCCGTCCGCCTCGCCCGCCACTACGGCGCGCGCGTGATCGCCACGGCGTCGCCGGCGAAGCACGACGCCGTCGAGGCCCTCGGCGCCGACGCGGTCCTGGACGCCCGGCGCCCCGATCTGGCCGCGGAGGTCACCCGCCTGACCGGCGGGGTCGACCTGGTCCTGGAGTCGGTGGGGCGGGCCACGTTCCGGGCCAGCCTGTCGGTCGCCAGGCCCTTCACCGGACGGGTCGTGGTGTTCGGCGCCGCCTCGGGCGACGCCTCCCTGACCACCCACGACCTGGTCTTCACCCACCAGGTGCAGGTCAAGGGCCTGCACATCGGTGCGCTGGCGGCCGCGGCCCCGGACCGCTACCGGTCGCTGCTCGCCGAGATCGAGGACCTCGTCGCCCGCGGCGTCTACCCGCCCGGCACGCCCCGGGTGCGCCCCCTGGCCGAAGGTCCGGCGGTGCTGCGGCAGCTCGCCGCCGGCCTGACCCGGGGCAAGCACGCCCTCGACCCCTGGCGCTAGGTACGGCGGACTACGGACTTCACGAGCCCGCCGCACCGCGTGCCGGTCAGGTGGGCTGGCCCGTGGGCATCAGCGTGACCTGCTGGAGGTTCGCCCGCGGCGGCAGCGCGGCCAGGAAGCCGACGGTGTCGGCGACGTCCTGCGGGGTGAGCCACTCCATGGCCTCCTTCGAGCCGGCCAACCACTCCCGCGCGCCCTCGTCGGTGACGTGGCTCTGCAGCTCGGTGCCCACGATGCCCGGCTCGATCGCCGCCACCCGCACGTTCTTCGGGCCCAGCTCGGTGCGCAGATGGCGGGAGAAGTGCGTGACGTACGCCTTGGTGGCGGAGTAGACGGCGAAGGCCGGGAAGATGTTCTGCGCCGCGATCGACGACGTGTTGACGAGGTCGGCGACGCCGCGCTCCGCCGCGGCCGCCACCAGCTGCGGGAGGAACGCGCCGGTCACGTGCGTCAGGGCGGTGACGTTCAGGTCGATCTGCTGCTGCCACTGGCCGGCGGCCAGCTCCTCCATGGGGGCGGGGAGCATGACGCCGGCGTTGTTGCACAGCAGGTCCGCGCCGCCCAGCTCGGCGGCCACCTGCCGGGCCGCCGCCCGGACGGCCGCACGGTCCGTGACGTCCGCGGTGAGCGCGAGCGCACGGCCGCCGTCCTTGGCGATCCGGGCCGCCAGCTCCTCCAGCCGCTCGGCGCGGCGGGCCAGCAGGACCACGTGGGCGCCCAGGCCGGCGAGCTTCTCGGCGGTCGCCTCACCGATGCCGCTGGAGGCTCCGGTGACGACCGCGACGCGGCCCTGCAGCGGGCCGGCGGTGTTCTGCACAGACATGGTGGAACTGCCTTCCGTGGGAAGTGGGCGGGGTAAGGGCCGGTGCCGTCGGGCTGCTCCCGGGCACAGCTCAAGCACACCAGCCGGGCGCCCTCGCCGGGGCGCCCGAAGAGGCCCTGACCAGGCAGGTACTGCCGGGGCCACCCTGGCGCGGGCACGTGTGGCGCCCGGCGCTCCACACTGGAGGCCATGGACCGCAGCAAAGAGACCGCCGACTTCCTGCGCGGCCGGCGCGCCGCGCTCAGCCCGGAACGTGCCGGGCTGCCCGCCGACGGGCGGGTCCGCCGGGTCCCGGGCCTGCGCCGGGACGAGGTCGCGCGCCTTGCGGGCGTCAGCACCGAGTACTACACCCGCCTGGAACAGGGCCGGGGCGGCAACCCGTCCGCCGAGGTCGTCGAGGCCCTGGCCCGGGCGCTGCGGCTCGACGCGTCCGAGCGCGAGCACCTCGCCGACCTCCTGCTGCCCGCGCCGCACACGGCACGCCGCGCCCCCCAGCCGCCCCAGCGGGTCAGGACCGGCCTGTATCTGATGCTGGAGACGCTCGGCCACGTGCCGGCGTTCATCCTCGGCCGCCGCACCGACGTGCTGGCCGCCAACCACCTCGCCCGGGCCGTCCTCACCGACTTCGACGCCCTCCCGGCCACCCGGCGCAACCTCGCCCGCTACTACCTCCTGGACCCGGAGGCCCGCGAGCGCGTCGGTGACTGGGAGACGATCGCCGCCGAGACGGTGGCCATGCTGCGGCTGGAGGCCGGCCGCCACCCGCGCGACCGGCGCCTGGCCGATCTCGTCGGCGAACTCACCGTCGGCTGCCCGGAGTTCCCGGTCTGGTGGAACGACCACAAGGTGCTGCGCCGCACCCACGGCGCCAAGCACTACGTCCACCCGCTCGTGGGCGAACTCCACTTCGCGTACGAGTCGTTCCAGGTCCCCGGCGACGCCGAGCAGACCCTGTGCGTCTACAACGTGGAACCCGGCTCCGACACCGCGCGCTCACTCCCGCTGCTGGCCGGCTGGGCCACGTCAGAGCTGGCCGCCCCGCCCCCGGCCTGAGGGGCGGCGGCCTGAGCCGCGCCGGCTTGAGCGGCGCCGGCCTGTGCGGCCCCGGCCTGTGCGGCCCCGGCGCCGGTGGCGTGCAGGGCGCGGTCGGCTTCCGGGAGCCAGGCGGCCCGGGGGCGGTGCAGCCAGTCGTGTGCGCGGGCCAGCCGCAGGGCCGCCGCGCGCAGCGCGCCCAGGCCCGGGTGGGACAGGCCGCGGCGCCAGGCGAGGGAGACCGGGGACAGCGGCACCGGGTCGGTCAGGGGGCGCAGGGTCATGCCGGGGATGTCCGCGAACTCCGTCGTCGCCAGCACCGACCAGCCGTGCCGGTGCACCAGCCGGACGAACTCCGCCTCGCCGTCGATCTCCGGGAACGGCGCCGCGAGGCGGATGCCGCGGCCGGCGAACAGCTCCCGCGCCAGGTCCGTCCACTCCGCCGTCGCCGCGTTGCCGTCGGCCGCGTACAGCGTCTCGCCGGCCAGCGCCGCCAGCGGCACCGCCGCGCGGGCGGCCAGCGGGTGCGCCGACGGCAGCAGCACCGCCATCGGCTCCAGCCGGACCAGTTCGTGCCGCAGCCCCGCCCGCGTCCCCGGCGCCAGCCCCGCCACCCGGCCGAACGACACGTCCAGCCGCCCCGCGCCGATCTCCGCCGCCGCGCCGGTCAGCCCGCTGTGGAAGCGGGCCACCAGCTCCAGGTCCGGGGCCGCGGCGCGGGCGGCGTCCAGGACCCGCTGCCCGGTGCTGTAGCGGGCGCCGACGTCGACGAGCAGCGGCCGGGAACGCGGGTCGGCGGCGCCGGCCAGGTCGTCGTACGCGGCGAGCACCCGGCGGGCGTACGGCAGCAGCCGCTCGCCCTCCCCGGTCAGCCGCACCTGGCGCGTGGTGCGTACGAACAGCTCCGCGCCCAGCTCGCGTTCGAGCCGGCGGATGTCGCGGCTCAGCGCCTGCTGGGCGACGTAGAGGCGGCCCGCGGCGCGGGTGAAGTGCAGGGTCTCGGCGACGGCCGCGAAGGCACGCAGCAGCCGCGGCTCGACGTCCCTCGGTGCGGTGGCCATCCGGCCATTTGACAACGTACGCGCGTGAATGGCCAGCGATCAGGTGTTGGACCGCCGCGACCACGCCCGGCCAGCCTGTTCCCCATGCCCCGCCCGCTCACCGCCGCGCTCGACCCCTACCGCCGGCTCTTCGCCGTCCCCGGCGCCCGCGCCTTCACCGCGGGCAACCTCGTCGCCCGGCTGCCCATGGGCATGTTCTCCGTCAGCGCCGTCATCATGATCGCCGAGCGCTACGGCTCGTACGCTCTCGCCGGCGCCGTCCCCGCCGCCGGGCTCGCGGCCACCGCCGTCGTCGGCCCGCTCACCGCCCGCCTCGTCGACCGGCGCGGCCAGGCCCGGATCGCCGTCCCCGCGGCGGCGATCGCCGCGCTCGGCTCGCTGACGCTGGCGCTCTGCGTCCACGTGCGCGCCCCGGCGTGGACGCTCTTCACCGCCTACGTCCTCACCGCCACCACCCCCAACACCGGCGGCATGTCCCGCGCCCGCTGGGCCTACGCCTTCCGCGGCCCCGGCGCGGACAACGCCGCCGCCCTGCACACCGCCAACTCCTTCGAGCAGGCCGCCGACGAGCTGTGCTTCATGACCGGCCCCGTCCTCGCCGCCCTGCTCTGCACCGGCGCCTTCCCCGAGGCCGGCACGGTCACCGGCGCGGTGCTGCTGACCGGCGGCATCCTGCTGTTCGCCGCGCAGCGCGCCACCGAGCCCCCGCCCCGGCCGCCCGCGCCGGGCGAGCGGACGCGGTCGCCGCTGCGGCACCGCGGGTTTCCGTCGCTGCTGGCGGCGTTCTGCTGCGCGGGGGCGGTGTTCGGGTCGATGGAGGTGGTCACGATCGCGTACGCGGACCGCCTCGGGCGGCCGGGCGCGGCGGGCGGCATTCTCGCGCTGCTGGCCGCCGGTTCGTGCCTGGCGGGCCTCGCCTACGGCACGCGGCGCCCCGCGGATGCCGCGGGGCCCGGGGAGCCCGGGGAGCCCGGGGAGCCCGGGGAGCCTGCGGGGCCCGGGGAGACCAGAGAGCCCGCGGAGACCGCGCAGGCCGCCCGCTTCCTCCGCTGTGTCGCCGCCATGGCCGCCCTCATGCTGCTCCCCCTCCTCGCCGCCGCCACCGGCCGCCTCACGCTCCTCGCCCCCGCCCTCCTCCTCGCCGGCATGGCCACCGCGCCGACGATGATCACCGGCATGTCCCTCGTCCAGGCCCACACCCCCGCCGGCCGCCTCAACGAGGGCATGACCCTCGCCGTCACCGCCCTCCTCGCCGGCATCGCCGCCGGCTCCGCCACCGGCGGCTGGACCGCAGAAAACTGGACCGCCAACACCCCCGCCACCGCCTACACCGTCCCCCTCGCCGCAGCCGCGGCGGCGGCCCTCGCCGCCACGGCGCAACGCCGCGCGGCGTGAGCCGTCCGGTCGAGACGCTTCAGGGACGTCCTGCCATGGCACGACCATCAGCCCGTGCCGCACGCCGCATCGCCCCCGCCCTCCCCGGGCTCCCCCCGCACGCGCTCCGGGTCGATCACCACGGCCCACACGATCTTGCCGATCGCACGTTCCGCCACCCCCCACCGGTCAGCGAACTCCTCGACCAGGAGCAGCCCGAAGCCACCGCTGCCATCCGGCGCACGCGGCACCGGCCGCACGTCGGAGGCGTCATGCACCTCGATACGCACCCCACCGTCCAGCCGCACGAACCGCGTCAGGACCTCCCGTCCCCGCACCCGCGCATGCACCACCGCGTTCGTCACCAACTCCGAGACCACCAGCACAGCCCGTTCCTCGACCCCGGCCAGCCCCCACCCCGCCACCGCCTTACGCACCTGCGACCGCGCCAACGCCACACACCGCGGATGCCGCCGCCACTGCCACGCCATCACCGCGTGTTCTTCCGTATCCCGCTGCTGAAGCCGCATGACCGACAGGATCGGAGAAGAGATGCCGATCTCGATTCCCAGCGATAGGGATACCCATGATGGGTACACTCCGGGCACGGATCAGCTGACGGTCCCGTAGCGACAGATGGCGGGGAATCCGCATGTCAGACCACATGTCGCCGGCAGCTTTACCTGCGCACGTCCTCAACCGCGCCGATGTGCGGGCCGCGCTGCGGTGCCATGAATTCGGCAAGGTGTTCAAGCTGGCTCGGTAATGGGGCGGAATCAGCTTCGTAAAGATCGCCGATGCCTGCGACATCAAGCCCGAACGGGTGGGGAAGCTGGCCCGAGGCGAGGGCGCAATCACCACCTACGAGAAGATCACGCGCATCGCGGACGCACTGGCCGTTCCCGGTCACCTCGTCGGCTTGGCGCCACGCCCATGGGAACAGGCGCAACCGGACGGGGCACCGAGCGGCCAAGGAAGTCGCCCGCTGCTTCTGTCTGAGCGTTCAAGGGCCTCGGGTGCCCTCAGGGCTGGCAGAGCGGCAACAGCCGATCAAGGAGGAGACGACGTGCAACGCAGGAGGTTCCTCGCGGCTACGGGACTCGCAGGAGTCGGCGGGATGCTCCCCGAGAACGGGGCGGGGTCCCGTCTCGGGCAGCGTGACGTCGAGCACCTGCGGTTACGTTCCTCCCGGCTCCGCCGCTTGGACGACGTTCTCGGCGGGGCGGACACACGCCACGTCTACCGCGCCGAGCTGGACGGCACGGTGCACCTGATGCGTCGCGCCAGTTACTCGGAGGCAACCGGAAGGCAGTTGCTCGCCGTTGTCGCCGAACAGGCGCAGCAGGCGGGTTGGGCCGCATTCGATGCCGGAGACCAGCGGGAGGCATCCGCCCTCTACCGGCGAGCGCACGAGGCCGCCAGAGAGGCGAAGGACACGGCCCTTGAGGGCAACGCCCTTGCCTTCCTCGCGTACCAGCAGGTCAGCAGCGCAGCGTCGGGAGTGGCCACCGCAGTCGCAGCGTGCCATGCCGCGGGGCCCGATGTGCCGCCCACCGTCCGAAGCCTGCTGTACGAACGCCGCGCCTGGGCTCACGCGCGGGCCGGGGAAGCGACAGAGACGGAGCGTGCGCTTGCCCGAGCAGAGGAGGCCCTGAGCGACAGCGCCGACGAGCCGGGGCCGGACTGGGCATCGTGGGTCGACGGGCGTGAGTTGCAGATCATGAAGGGCCGCTGCTGGACGGAGTTGCGCCGCCCGCTGCGTGCCGTCCCCGCGCTTGAGGCCGCGCTTGCCGATTTCGATGACGCGCATGCCCGGGACAAGGCGCTCTACCTCTCCTGGCTCGCTCACGCCTGTCTGGACGCCGGGGAAGTCGAGCAGTCCGCGAAAGTGATCGGCAGGGCCCTCGATCTCTCGGGCGGAGTCGGCTCCGTCCGCCCCCGGCAGCGCGCCCGCACTTTCCTGACCCGCTTGCACCCTCACCGGTCGTGTGAGGCGGTCGCCGAGGTGTTGCGCCGAGCCGCATGACTCAGGCCGGTTCGCCGCCGAGTTCCTCCGCCACGGTCCGACGTACCCAGTCCAGATAGCCCCGCGCGCCGTCCGTGATCGGGACGGCCGTGATCTCCGGGTTGTGCCACGGATGGTGCTCCAGCAGGTGCGTTTCCAGCTCCCCGTAGCGGTCCGCGGTGGTCTTGAAGATCACCTGCCATTCCTCGCCCTCACCGAACTCCCCCAGGTGCCAGAACAACGAGACCACAGGGCCAACCACCTGCACCCCGGCCGCCAACCGCGCCTGCGTCGCGCTCCGGCCGAGCGCCACGGCCGCCTCCCGGGTTTCGGTCGCCGTGTAGACCTGTACGAACTTGCTCATGCCCTGAGGCTAGCGACTCGTTGTGAGGTGTCGACGCGGTGTTCGGTGCGGGGTCCGGCTGTTCCGAACCGCGCTCCGGGCCGGTCAGCCTCCGGAATTTGCGCTGCCCATTTTCCTCTGCGCCGACGGGAGTTACTTCATCGACAATGTCTCACGCCGGAAAGTGCTTCTCTCCAGCGCGGCCGTGGGCGGGTGCCGCCGCGACCATCACGCCTGCCGACGCCCGGTATCCCGACTTCGCCTCCGGCAGCAACGGCCGCTGGCGCGCCGATCCCGAGGCGATCCGGGTGGCGACGACCACCGAGCAGGTGGTGGCCGCCGTGGCGTTGGCCGTGCGCGGCGGAAAGCGCATCTTCGTGCGCAGCGGCGGCCACTGCTACATCACGAAAGCACAGTGCCGACCAGTTCTGATCTCCTGTATTTCCGCCAGACTCGAGTATGTATCGTGCCGGGTATGCAACTTCGGTACAGCTTCCGCCTGTACCCGGACACCGGCCAACGTATCGCGCTGGCGAGGGCGTTCGGGTGCGCCCGCGTCGTGTTCAACGACGCCGTGCGTGCCCGCGAGGAGGCCCGCAGGGCCGGTGCGCCGTTCCCGAAAGCCGCCGAGCTATCGAAGAAGCTGATCACCCAGGCCAAGCAGACCGCGGACCGCTCCTGGATGGGTGAGGTGTCCTCAGTCGTCCTCCAGCAGTCCCTGCGGGACGTCGAGAGTGCCTACAAGAACTTCTTCGCTTCCCTCAAGGGCACCCGCAAGGGCTCGAAACTGGGGCCGCCCCGCTTCAAGTCCCGCAAGGATGCCCGGCAGTCGATCCGCTTCACCGCGAACGCCCGCTGGAGCATCACCGGCGCCGGGCAGCTGAACCTCCCCAAGATCGGGGCGGTGAAGGTCACGTGGTCGCGCGCCCTGCCCACCACACCTACCTCGGTCACCGTCATCAAGGACAGCGCGGGCAGGTTCTTCGCCTCGTTCGTCATCAATACCGACCCCGCCGCCGATGCCGCCCGCATGCCGGAGACCGACCGGAGTATCGGTATCGACCTCGGACTCACCCACTTCGCGATCCTGTCCACCGGCGAGAAGATCGGCTCTCCCCGGTTTCTGCGCCGCGCGGAGAAGAAACTCAAGAAGGAACAGAGGAACCTGTCCCGCAAGCAGAAGGGAAGCAAGAACCGTGCCAAGGCCCGCCTCAAGGTCGCCCGCGCGCACGCGAAGGTGACCGACGCCCGCCACGAGTTCCACCACCAACTCTCCACCCGCCTGATCCGCGAGAACCAAGCGATCGGCGTGGAAGACTTGGCGGTCAAGGCCCTGGCGCGCACCACGATGGCCAAGTCCGTCCACGACGCGGGCTGGTCGAAATTCGTCGGCATGCTCCAGTACAAAGCGGAAAGATACGGCCGCGCCCTCATCAAGATCGGCCGGTTCGAAGCGACCTCCCAGACCTGCTCGGCCTGCGGACACCGGGACGGGCCCAAGCCTCTCGGCGTCCGGGAATGGACCTGCCCCAACTGCCGCACCGTCCACGACCGCGACATCAACGCCGCCATCAACGTGAAGAAGGCCGCCGGACTCGGCGGTGACAGCCTGCGGAGCGTAGGTAAGACCGGGACACCACGTCCGGCGCCACGTGCAGAAACAGGAAGCCAAGGACTCCCGAATCGACGACTGTGCCGCGTAGCAGCACGGAAACGACCGGGAAGGCCAGAATCCCCGCCCTTCAGCGCGGGGATGCAAGTCAAGTCAACTACCCGGACATCGACCTGAGCGACCCGCGGTGGAACACCTCCGGCACCCCCTGGCACGACCTGTACTACAAGGCCGGCTACGCGCGGTTGCAGCAGGTCAAGCGCATGTACGACCCGGGTGACGTCTTCCGCCACGCCCAGTCGGTCCGGCTGCCCGAGGCGGGCTTGCGGCGCGGCGCCCCGCGGTCTCCGGACGCGCCCGTGAACTCCGGGCCGCGGGGCGCCGTATCCATCTCCGGCTCCACCGGCGGCCGCCACCGCCGCCGTCCCCCCGCCACGAGAGGAGCACGGCCTTGAACGGATCCGCCCCGTCCCCGTCCCCCGGCCCCGAGCACCCCGCAGGCCCCGACGCCCCCGACGCCCCCGCCGGCCCGAGCCGGCGCCAGATGCTGCCGGTCTTCGGCGCCGCGGCGCTGGCCGTCGTCGTCCCCGCGCTGGGCGGCGCCGCCGCGCCCGCGTCGGCCGCGGCACCCGCCGCCGCGGTGGACCGCGGCCCCCGCGCCGTGTACGTCGGCGGCTACGCCGGCGGCCCCGGCGCCCCCGCCGGGCCCGCGGTGTTCCGCATGGCCGGCGCCGGGCGCCTCACCCCGGTCCAGGAGGTGCCCGGCGTCCCCAACCCGTCGTGGCTCGCGGTGCATCCGCGGCTGCCCGTGCTGTACGCCGTCTGCGAGGTGAGCACCTGGAACGGGCAGCAGGGCGGCGGCGTCGTCTCGTACGCCGTCGACACTGCCACCGGCGAGCTGACCCGCACCGGCGACCAGCCCGTGCCGGGGGTCCCCGCGCACGGCGCGCTCGACGAGCGCGGCGAGCACCTGGTCGTCGCCAACTACGGCGGCGGCACCTTCGCCGTCGTCCCGCTGCGCGCGGACGGCACGCCGGCCCCCGTGTCGGACACCGTCACCGCCACCGGCACGGGCCCCGACCCGCAGCGCCAGGCCGGCCCGCACCCGCACCAGGTCGTCTTCGACCCGGCGTACGGGTACGTCTTCGGCGCCGACCTGGGCACCGACCGGGTCTGGGCCTGGCGGCTGGACGCGGCGGCCGGGAAGCTGGCGCCGAACCCGCTGCCGTTCCTGCAGGTCGCCTCCGGCTCCGGCGCCCGCCACCTGGCGTTCCACCCGACGGGCCGGTTCGTGTACGTGGTGAACGAGCTGACGTCGTCGGTGACGGCGTTCTCGTACGACGCCGGCCGCGGCACATTCAGCTGGCTGCAGACCGTCAGCACGCTCCCCCGCGGCTTCACGGGCGAGAGCTACTGCGCGGAGGTCGCGGTGCACCCGGACGGCGGGACGGTGTACGTGTCCAACCGCGGGCACGACAGCATCGCCCGGTTCGCCGTGGCCGCCGACGGCCGGCTCGACCTGCGCGAGACCACCCCGACCGGCGGCGCGTGGCCGCGGCACTTCGCCCTCGCCCCGGGCGGCGACGTGCTGCTGGTGGCGAACCAGAACAGCGACGACGTGGTGGCGTTCCGCGTCGGCCGTTCCGGCGCGCTGCGCCGCACCGGCGCCACGGCCGCCGCGCCGAGCCCGGCGTGCGTGGCCTTCGGGAGCGTACTGCCGTAGCCGGCACCCGCACGAGCACGAGCGGGAGCGGGAGCGACAAGCTGACCGACAGGCACGACCACAGCACACACGGCAACGGGACGGGTGCCCACCGGGCACCCGTCCCTCTTGTCCGGCACCCTTTCCCGAAACCTTTTGTCAACACCATTGACATACCACCGGGCTCTCTCTACGTTCCTCCGTCGAAACGCTTCGACATTTCTCATCGAAACGATTCGACGAGGACGAACTCTCCCGGAGGCAGTGATGTTGAAGGCACGGAGAAGGGCGCGCCTGCTGGCTGCCGCCCTGGCGGGAGCCCTGTCGCTGAGCACGCTGGCCGCGTGCGGCGACTCCGACGACGGCGGCTCGGGCGACGGAAAGACCCTCCGGCTCTGGCACTACGAGGGCCCCGACAGCGCCATGGGCAAAGCCTGGGCCGAGGCCATCAAGGAGTTCGAGGACAGCCACCCGGGGGTGAAGGTCGAGTTCGAGGAGAAGGGCTTCGAGCAGATCCAGAAGACCGCTCCCCAGGTCCTCAACTCCGACCAGGCGCCCGACCTCATGGAGTACAACAAGGGCAACGCCACCACCGGCCAGCTCTCCCGCCAGGGCCTGCTGACCGACCTCACCGAGGAGGCGGAGAAGCGCGGCTGGGCCGACGCCGTGCCGCCCACGGTGGCCACCACCAGCCGCTACGACGAGAGCGGCGTCATGGGCGACGGCGCCTGGTACGGCATACCCAACTACGCCGAGTACACGATGGTCTACTACAACAAGGACCTCTTCGCGGAGCACGGCGTCGAGGTCCCGACCACGTTCGCGGAGCTGGAGGAGGCGCTCGCGACGTTCGCGGACGCCGGGATCACGCCGTTCGCCAACGCCGGCGCCGAGTACATGGCGCAGCAGTACCTCTACCAGCTGGCCCTCAGCCAGGCCGACAAGGCGTGGGTCGACTCCTTCCAGATGGGGGGCGAGACCGACTTCTCCGACGCCGCCTGGACCTACGCCGCCGAGACCTTCGCCGACTGGGTCGACAAGGGCTACATCGCCGAGAACTCCTCGGGCACCAAGGCCGAGGACGCCGGGGTCTCCTTCATCCAGGGCAAGCACCCGATGCTGTTCTCCGGCAGCTGGTGGTTCGGCCGCTTCCAGGCGGAGGTGCAGAAGTTCGACTGGGACACCTTCCTGTGGCCGGGGAGCGACCTGACGCTCGGCTCCGGCGGCAACCTGTGGGTGGTCCCGGAGGGCGCCGACAACAAGGAGCTGGCGTACGACTTCATCGACATCACGATGAAGAAGGGCATCCAGAACATCCTCGGCGACAACGGCGGCGTCCCGGTCGCGGCCGACCCCGCCGCGATCAGCGACCCGCAGTCGCAGGCCCTGATCAAGGACTACACGACGCTCGCCGACGGCGACGGCCTCGCCTACTACCCGGACTGGCCGGCGAACGGCTTCTACGACTCGATGACCTCCGAGACGCAGAAGCTCATCACCGGCAGCGCCGAGCCGGGCGACGTGCTGAAGTCGCTGCAGTCCGAGTACGACGAGAACGTGCTGCAGGAATGAGCGCCCCGGTCACAGGGGCCGCCAAGGACGCGGCCCGCGCCGCCGGCGGGAGCGGAGCCCCCTCCCGCCGGCGGTGGCGCAAGAGCCGGGCCGGCCGGCCGCGCCCGACGTCCACCGAGGGCTCGTACGCGCTCTACCTGCTGCCCGGCGCGCTGGCGTTCCTCGTCGTCATCATCGTGCCGTTCGTGATGAACACCGGGATCAGCTTCACCGAGTGGAGCGGCGTCGGCACGCCGGAGTTCACCGGTCTTGAGAACTACGACCGGCTCGTCGGCGACGAGGACTTCTGGGAGTCGTTCCGGCACAGCCTGGCGATGGTCGCGGCGATGGCGCTGGTGCCGACGGCGGTCGGCCTGGTGCTGGCGTCGGCGCTGTTCGACTTCGTCGGCCGGCACGCCGGCAGCCGGTGGGTGGCGGTGCTGCGCGCCTGCTTCTACCTGCCGCAGGTGCTGCCGATCGCGGTCGCCGGCATCGTGTGGAGCTGGATCCTGGCGCCGGAGAGCGGCTCGCTGAACGAGCTGCTGGGCGCCGTGGGGCTGGACGCGCTGCAGCAGGACTGGCTGGGCGATCCGGACCTGGCGCTGTACAGCGTGATGGCCGTGATGGTGTGGGTGCAGATCGGCTTCCCGCTGGTGATCTTCATGTCCGGGCTGCAGCGCGTCGACCCGGCGCTGCACGAGGCGGCGGAGCTGGACGGCGCGGGCTGGTGGCGGCGGTTCTGGCACGTGACGCTGCCGCAGCTGCGGCCGGAGATCGCGGTGGTGCTGCTGTGGTGCACGATCGCGGCGCTGAAGGTCTTCGGCATGGTGTACGTCCTCACCGGCGGCGGGCCGGGCGGGGCGACGAACGTGCCGTCGTACTTCGCGTACCAGAACTTCTTCGAGAACTTCCAGGCCGGCTACGGCGCCGCGATCTCCACCGTCCTCACGGCGCTGATCCTGGTGCTGGCGGTCGTCGCCCTGAAGATGCAGACGCGGGCGGAGGACGAGAACGGATGACCGCGGTCAGGAAGTACCCCGTGCTCGCGGCCCTGGTGCTGGGCGCGGCGTTCATGGTGCTGCCGTTCGTCGTGGTGCTGATGAACGCGGTGAAGTCGCCGGAGGAGTACTCCAGCGACGGGCCGCTGAGCATGCCGGACGGCGTGTACCTCGACGGGCTCACGGACTTCTGGGAGCGCGTCGACTTCGGGCAGAAGCTGTGGAACTCGGTGCTGATCTCGGGTTCGGTGGCGCTGCTCGCCGTGGTGCTGTCGGTGCTCAGCGCGTACGCCATCGGCATCGGGCGGATCCGCGGGCGGCCGTACGTGCTGGCGTTCTTCGTGCTGGCGAACATGCTGCCGCAGGAGTCGCTGGTCTACCCGATCTACTACCTGTCGAAGGAGGCCGGCCTCTACGACACCCGGCTGAGCGTGGTGATCGTCTTCACCGTGGTGCAGTCCGCCTTCGGCACGTACCTGCTGTCCTCGGTGCTCGGCGGCTTCCCGCGCGAGGTGATCGAGGCGGCGCGGATCGACGGCGCGACCAAGTGGCAGGTGCTGTGGCGGGTCGTGGTGCCCGTCAGCCGGCCCACGATCGGCGTGCTGATGGTGCTGTTCTTCATCTGGACGTGGAACGAGTTCCTGCTGCCGCTGGTCATGCTCGTCTCGGACGACAACCAGACCGTGTCCGTCGCCCTCGGCGTGCTGCAGGGCCAGCGGGACATGGACGCCACGATGACCAACGCCGCCGCGCTGCTGGGCGTGCTGCCGGCGATCGCGTTCTTCCTCATCTTCCAGCGGACCCTGACCCGCGGCATCGCCGTGGGTGCGGTCAAGTGACCTCCGCCCTGACCCCGAAAGGCAACGCATGAAGTTCACCGACGGCTACTGGATGCTGCGTGCGGGCGTCCGCGCCGCGTACCCCGTCGAGGTGCTCGACGTCACCGCCGAGGACGGCACGCTGGACGTCCACGCACCCACACAGCCCATCCGGCACCGCGGCGATCTGCTGAAGGGCCCGGTCATGACGGTCTCGTGCCACTCCCCCATGCCCGACGTGATCGGGGTGACGCTCACCCACTTCGACGGCGGCACCGACCCCGGGCCCCGCTTCCAGCTCGCGGACTCCGGGTCGCACGCGCACGTGTCGTACGACGACGAGCACGCCCTGCTCACCGCCGGCAGCCTCGCCCTGCGGGTGGCCCGCGGCGGCCCGTTCCAGCTGGACTTCCGCACCGCCGACGGGCTGAAGCCGCTGACGTCGTCCGGGCCCAGGGGCATGGGGATCATGGAGACCGACACCGGCGACGGCGGCAAGCCCCGGCACTACCTGCGCGAGCAGCTCGGGCTCACCGTCGGCACCCACGTGTACGGGCTCGGCGAGCGCTTCGGGCCGCTGGTGAAGAACGGCCAGGTCGTCGACATCTGGAACGCCGACGGCGGCACCGCCACCGAGCAGGCGTACAAGAACGTGCCGTTCTACCTCACCGACGCGGGCTACGGCGTCTTCGTCGACCACCCCGGGCGGGTGTCGCTGGAGGTGGGCTCGGAGGCGGTGTCGCGGGTGCAGTTCAGCGTCGAGGGGCAGGAGCTGACGTACTACGTCATCCACGGGCCGACGCCGAAGGAGATCCTGCGCAAGTACACGGCGCTGACCGGCCGCCCGGCGCTGCCGCCGGCCTGGTCGTACGGGCTGTGGCTGTCGACGTCGTTCACGACCTCGTACGACGAGGAGACCGTCACCTCCTTCATCGACGGGATGGCCGAGCGCGACCTGCCGCTGTCGGTCTTCCACTTCGACTGCTTCTGGATGCGCGAGTTCCACTGGTGCGACTTCGAGTGGGACCCGCGGGTCTTCCCCGACCCGGCGGGCATGCTGCGGCGGCTGAAGGAGCGCGGCCTGAAGATCTGCGTGTGGATCAACCCGTACATCGCGCAGCGCTCCCCGCTCTTCGCCGAGGGCCGCGAGGCCGGCTACCTGCTGCGCAAGCCGGACGGCGGGGTGTGGCAGTGGGACCTGTGGCAGCCGGGGATGGCGCTGGTGGACTTCACCAACCCGGACGCGCGCGCCTGGTACGCGGGCAAGCTGGCGGCGCTGCTCGACATGGGCGTGGACTGCTTCAAGACCGACTTCGGCGAGCGGGTGCCCACGGACGTCGTGTACTTCGACGGCTCCGACCCGGAGCGGATGCACAACTACTACACGTACCTGTACAACGAGACGGTCTTCGACGTGCTGAAGAAGCACCGCGGCGAGGGCGAGGCGGTGGTCTTCGCCCGCTCGGCGACGGCCGGCAGCCAGCAGTTCCCGGTGCACTGGGGCGGCGACTGCGAGTCGACGTACGAGGCGATGGCCGAGTCGCTGCGCGGCGGCCTGTCGCTGGGGATGTCGGGCTTCGGCTACTGGAGCCACGACATCGGCGGCTTCGAGGGCACGCCGTCGCCCGCGCTGTTCAAGCGGTGGATCGCCTTCGGGCTGCTGTCGTCGCACAGCAGGCTGCACGGCTCGTCGTCGTACCGGGTGCCGTGGCTGTTCGACGAGGAGGCCGTCGACGTGCTGCGGGTGTTCACCAAGCTGAAGCTGCGGCTGATGCCGTATCTGGACGCGGTGGCGCGCGAGGCGCACGAGCAGGGCGTGCCGATGATGCGGCCGATGGCGCTGGAGTTCCCGGACGACCGGGCGTGCACCCATCTGGAGCGGCAGTACATGCTCGGCCCGGACCTGCTGGTGGCGCCGGTGTTCAACGACGAGGGGGAGGTGTCGTACTACGTCCCCGAGGGCACGTGGACGCATCTGCTGAGCGGCGCCGAGGTACAGGGGCCGCGGTGGGTGCGCGAGCAGCACGGGTTCGACAGCGCGCCGGTGCTGGTGCGGCCGGGCGCGGTCCTGCCGGTGGGCGCGGTCGACGACCGGCCGGACTACGACTACGCGGACGGGGTGACGCTGCGCGCGTACGGGCTGCGGCCCGGGCAGCGCGTGGACGTGCCGGTCGGGGGGACGGTGTTCTCCGTCGTCTGCGAGGGCGACACGGTACGGGCCTCCGCGGGCGGCGCCGCGCCCGAGCCCGGTGCCGGGAAGCCGTGGGCGCTGGAGGTGGTCGGCGGCCCCACCGTACGAGCGGAAGCGGGCCGCGGGGTCGTCGTGGCGGAGCTGGGCTAGGGTCCGGCTGTCCGGCATGTCGAACGGCGGGCCGGTCGGGAAGGGGGAGTCGATGGTCAAGATCACCGATGTGGCCCGGCACGCCGGGGTGTCGCCGAGCACCGTCTCGTACGCCCTCAGCGGCAAGCGCCCGATATCCGAGGACACCCGGCAGCGCATCGAGGCCAGCATCCGCGAGCTGGGCTACCGCCCGCACGCCGGCGCCCGGGCGCTGGCCAGCAGCCGGTCCAACGTGCTGGCGCTGGTGATCCCGTTCCGCACCGGGATCCACGTGCCGGTCGTCATGCAGTTCGCGGTGTCGGTGGTGACCAGCGCCCGGCAGCACGACCACGACGTGCTGCTGCTCACCCAGGAGGAGGGCGAGGAGGGGCTGCGGCGGGTGGCCGACACGGCGCTCGTCGACGCCCTCATCGTCATGGACGTGCAGCTGCGCGACGCCCGGCTGCCGCTGCTGCGCACCCTGGACCGGCCCTCGGTGCTCATCGGCTTCCCCGCCGAGGCGGCCGGGCTGACCTGCATCGACCTCGACTTCGCGGCGGCCGGCGGCGCGTGCGTGACGCATCTGGCGGAGCTGGGCCACCGGTGCGTGGCCCTCGTCGGCTCGCCGCCGGCCGTCTACCTGCGCCAGACGGGCTTCGCGCAGCGCGTCACGCAGGGCTTCACCGCGGCGGCCGACGAGCGCGGGCTGACGTCGACCGTGCACCCCTGCGAGGCCACCCCGGCGGCGGCGCAGGCGATGGCGGAGCGGCTGCTGCGCGAACACCCGGAGCTGACCGGGGTCGTGGTGCACAACGAGCCGGTGGTGCAGCCGCTGATCGAGGCGTTCCGGCGGCTCGGGCTGCGGGTGCCGGAGGACCTGTCGGTGGTGGCGATCTGCCCGGACGAGCTGGCGGAGCAGGCGCCGACGCCGATCTCGTCGGTCGCCGTGCCGTCCGCGGAGGTCGGCACGCGGGCGGTGGAGCTGCTGATGCGCAAGCTGGACCGGCTGGACGTGCCCGAGGCGACGCTGCTGCCGCCGCGGCTCACCAGGCGGGCGACGACGGCACCCCGCGGCGGCTGAGACCGCCCCCGGGGGGCCGAGCACGAACGGAACGGAGCAACTCATCGCGTAGTCGAATCGTAGTCGAAGCGATTCGACAAGATCATAAGGAGTCGCGCACGTGAAACGAAGAACAGTTCTCGCCGCACCCTTGGCCGTCCCCTTCGCCTCGGCCCTCGTCGGCGCGGCGGCGGGACCGGCCACCGCCGCGCCGGCCGCCGGCACCAGGGCCGCCACGGGCAAAGTCGTCCGCGAGCTGCTGGCCAAGCTCACCCTGGACGAGAAGATATCCCTGCTCCACCAGTGGCAGCCGGCCATCCCCCGGCTGCGGATGAAGGCGTTCCGCACCGGCACCGAGGCGCTCCACGGCCTCGCCTGGCTCGGACCCGCCACGGTCTTCCCGCAGGCCATCGGCCTCGCCTCCACCTGGGACCCCGACCTGATCCGCAAGGTCGGCGACGCCGTCGGCGACGAGGTGCGCGGCCTGCAGCAGGAGCGCCCGGCGGGCTGGGGCCTGAACGTGTGGGCACCGGTGGTGAACCTGCTGCGCGACCCGCGCTGGGGCCGCAACGAGGAGGGCTACTCCGAGGACCCGTACCTGACCGGCGTCGTCTCCACGGCCTACGCGGGCGGGCTCACCGGCGGCGACCCCGACAATCTCAAGACGGCACCGCTCGTCAAGCACTACCTGGCCAACAACAACGAGGTGCGGCGCGACCAGACCTCCTCGGACCTGCGCCCGCGGGTGCTCAAGGAGTTCGAGGAGCCGGCCTACCGGGCGGCGATCTCCGCCGACGCCGCGTGCGGCGTGATGACCGCGTACAACCTGGTCAACGGCCGCCCCTGCACGGTCACCGACCTCAACGACTCGGTACGCACCTGGACCGACCGCACCCTGCTCAACGTCACCGACGCCTGGGCGCCCAACAACCTCACGGCCACCGGCTCGCAGAAGTACTACGGCACCCTCGCCGAGGCCGACGCCGCCATCCTCAAGGCCGGTCTCGACAGCTTCACCACCGACGGCGAAAACAGCGAGCCGACAATCACGGCCGTCACGGAGGCGTTGGCGCAGGGCCTGCTCACCGAGCGGGACATCGACACCGCCGTACGGCACATCCTCGACATCCGCGCCCGCCTCGGCGACTTCGACGAGGACGGCGGCCCGTACGGACACCTCGACAAGTCCGTCATCGACAGCCCCGCCCACCGCAGGCTGGCCCGCCGCACCGCCGCCGAGGCGGTCGTGCTGCTGAAGAACGACGGCGCACTGCCGCTCGACGCCGGGGCGCTGCGCAAGGTCGCCGTCGTGGGCCCGCTGGCCGACACCCTCTACACCGACTGGTACTCGGGCGAACTGCCCTACGCCATCACCCCGCTGAAGGGCATCACCGACCGCCTCGGCGCCGGCGCCGAGGTGGCCACGAGCGAGGGCGTCGACCGGATCGCGCTGAAGAACGCCGCGACCGGCCGCTACGTCACCGCCGGCACCGGCGACGCGGGCGCGGCGCTGGCGGAGGACGCCGCGGCGGCCGGCGAGACCGAGCAGTTCGACCTCTTCGGCTGGGGCGAGGGCGTCGTCACGCTGCGGGCCGTCGCCAACGGCAAGGTCGTCGGCCTGCGCGACGGCCAGTTCTACAACGACCAGGACCAGCCCAACGGCTGGTTCGTCTCCCAGCTGTTCCGGCCGGAGGAGCAGGACGACGGCACGGTGGTGCTGCGGTACGCGGGCTACGAGGACTGGTTCGGCGATGCCGTCTACGTCCGCGCGCGCGAGGACGGCGCGCTCGTCCTCGGCACCGTGGCCGAAGCCTCCCGCTACACGCTGGAGACGCTGCGCGACGGTGTCGAGGAGGCCGTGGCCGCGGCGCGGGCCGCGGACACCGCGGTCGTCGTGGTCGGCTCGATGCCGTTCATCAACGCCCGCGAGACCGACGACCGGGAGGACATGGGCCTGGGCGCAAGCCAGTCGGCGCTGGTGCGGGCGGTGCGGGCGGCCAACCCGAAGACCGTCGTGGTGGTGGAGAACAGCTACCCCACCACGCTGACCTGGGAGCAGGAGCACGTCCCCGCCCTGGTGTGGACGACGCACGCGGGCCAGGAGACCGGCCGCGCGCTCGCGGACGTGCTGTTCGGCGACGTGAACCCGGCGGGCCGGCTCACCCAGACCTGGTACCGCTCCACGGACGACCTGCCGTCGATCCTGGAGTACGACAACATCAAGTACGAGCGCACGTACCAGTACTTCACCGGCGACGTGCTCTACCCCTTCGGCCACGGCCTGTCGTACACCACGTTCCGCTACGGCCGCCCGCGGCTGCGGCGCGGCGGTGTGGCGGTGTCGATCACCAACACCGGCCGGCGGGCGGGCGCGGAGGTCGTGCAGCTGTACACGCGGCAGCGCAGCTCGCGGGTGAAGCAGCCGCTGAAGAAGCTGCAGGGCTTCAGGAAGGTGTGGCTCAAGCCGGGCGAGACGCGGACGGTGACGCTGCCGCTGACCCGCCGGGCGCTGGCGCACTGGGACGTGACCCGGGATCGCTGGGTGGTGGAGCGCAGCACGTACGACGTGCTGGTCGGCGCCTCGTCCGGGGACATCCGGGGCCGGACGGAGCTGGACGTCCACGGCGAGACGGTGCCGCCGCGGAACCTGCGCCGGCCGACGCGGGCGGAGAACTTCGACGACTACGCGGGCGTGCGGCTGGTCGACGAGGCGAAGCCGCGGGGCACGGCCGTGGGCGCGGAGTCGGAGGGTGCGTGGCTGCTGTTCGCCGACGCGGAACTCCTGCGCCGCGGGGCACGGCGGCTGACCGCCCGGGTGGCGAAGGAATCGCCGGGCGCGGGCACGGTGGAGGTGCGCCTGGGCGCCCCGGACGGCCGCCTGGCGGGCACCGTCCAGGTCGAGAGCACCGGTTCGCGGTACGCGTACACGGAGGTCACGGCGGCGCTGAAGGGCGCCTGGCGCCGGCAGGACGTGTACCTGGTCCTGTCCGAGGGCCTGCGCCTGGCCGACTTCTCACTGCGCTGACCCGCTACGGCCCCGGGCTCGCGGGCACCTGACGCCCGCGAGCCCGGGGCACTCCGCCCTTCGCACGGAAGGAAGCGTCATGCACCCACACGCCACCCGCCGCCGCGCGCGGCCGCGCCGCCTGCTCGCGACGTTACTCGCGCTCGCCGCGGCGGCCTGCCTCGGGCTGGCGCCCGGCGGCCCGTCGCCGGACGCCGCGCCGGCGCCCGCCGCCCGCGCCGACACCGGCACCGGCACCGGACCCGGCGCCGGCCCCGGACACACCGTCTCCTACGACCGCTACTCGCTGCTCATCGACGGCGAGCGGACCCTCCTCCAGGGCGCCGAGTTCCACTACTTCCGGCTGCCGTCGCCGGACACCTGGCGGGACGTGCTGGAGAAGTACAAGGCCGCCGGGTTCAACACCGTGTCCCTGTACTTCCACTGGGGCTACCACTCCCCCAAGCGCGGCGTCTACGACTTCACCGGCGTCCGCGACGTCGACCGGCTGCTCGACGTCGTCGAGGACGTCGGGCTGTACGCCGTCGTCCGCCCCGGGCCGTACATCAACGCCGAGACCAGCGGCGGCGGGCTGCCCGCCTGGCTGAAGAACGTCGAGGGGCGGGCCCGCTCTTCGGACGCCGGGTACACTGCCGCGTACCGGGAGTGGCTGACCGAGATCAACCGGATCATCGTGCCGCACCAGCTCACCCGCGGCGGCCCGGTCGTCCTCTACAACGTCGAGAACGAGTACGCGCAGAACACCGACGCGCAGTACATGCAGGACCTCCAGGACCTCGCGCACGCGCAGGGTGTCGACGTGCCCATCACCCACAACCAGTGCTGCCAGGCGTCCTGGACGCCGACCTGGGCGGAGGGCTTGGGCGCCGTCGACATCCCCGGCCTGGACGACTACCCGCAGTCCTTCGAGTGCCAGGACGCGGACACCGTCTGGGGCCCGTGGAGCGACGGCATCACCCGGCGGCTGAAGGACGACGCGCCGGTGTACGCCGCCGAGTACCAGGGCGGGGCGATCGACCTCAACAACGCCGGCTACGAGGCGTGCCGGCAGCTGACCGGCCCCGCGTACATGAAGTACTTCTACAAATCCAACCTGATCAAGAGCGGCGCCACCCTCTTCAGTTACTACATGGGCTTCGGCGGCACCAACTGGGGCTATCTGGCGCAGCCGAACGACGTCTACACCTCGTACGACTACGGGGCGATGATCACCGAGGACCGGCAGCTGACGGGGAAGTACGACGAGTTCAAGCTCCAGTCGCACTTCCTGCGGGCGGCGTCCGGGCACCTGACCGAGACGGACGCGGCGGCGCCCGCGGAGGTTCCCGCCCCGGACAACCCGGCGCTGGAGACCGCGAGCCGCGTCAACCCCCGTACCGGCGCCCGCTTCACCCTGCTGCGCCACGCCGACCCGCCCGCGACCACCGACGACTCCGCCGTCCTCGACTACGGCGACGGGCGGAGGCTGCCGGTGCGCGTCGACGGCCGGGACGCCAAGGTGCTGCTCTCCGACTACCCCTTCGGCGGGCAGCGGCTGGCGCTCTCCAGCTCCGAGCTGATGACGCACACGCGGACGGGCGGCCGGGACGTCGCGCTGCTGTACGGGCGCGCGGGCGAGGCCGGACGGACGGTGCTGGAGTACGGCTCGCGGCCGAAGGCCGAGGTCCTCGCCGGTGACGCGGACGTCTCGTACGCCCGCGGGCGGGGAGAGCTGACGCTCGACTACGTGCACGAGGGCCTGACCCGGGTGCGGATCACCGGCGGCGGCCGGCCGCCGCTGCTGCTCCTGCTCGGCACCGACGCCACCGCGGCGGAGTTCTGGCAGAGCGCGGACGGCGTCCTGGTGCGCGGCACGGACCTGCTGCGGGACGCCCGCGTACGCGGCCGCACCGCGCGGCTGCGCGCGGACACCGGGGAGCCCGGCCGCGTGGAGGTGTTCACCGACGCCCGCCGGATGACGGTGAACGGCGCGCCGGTGCGCGCCCGGCGCACCGCGAGCGGCTCGCTGACCGCGTTCCTGCCGGGGCCGCGGCCCGTGCGACTGCCGGAGCTGTCGGAGCCGGCGAGGTGGCGGCAGGCGGCCGGCGCGCCGGAGGTGGCCCCCCGCTTCGACGACTCCGGGTGGAAGGACGCGGACTCGACGCTGCACGCCGACGACCACGGCTTCCACCACGGCAGCCTGTGGTACCGCGGCCGGTTCACCGCCACCGGGGACGAGACCGAGCTGAAGCTGAACGCGATCACCGGCCGGCGCGGGATCTACCAGGTGTGGGCCGACGGCCGCTACCTCGGCTCGGCGCAGGGCGGCGTCCAGGCGGACTCCGACCCGCCGGTCAACGAGGACCCCGGCCCCGGCACGTTCACGCTGCCGGACGCCGCCCCGGGCGAGGAGGTGGTCGTCTCCGTGCTCGTGCAGAACATGGGCCACAACGACGACTGGATCGCCGACGACACCCGCTTCAAGCAGCCACGCGGCCTGGTGCGGGCCGAGCTGCCCGGCTCGGGCGCGGACATCTCCTGGAAGATCCAGGGCGCCCGCGGCGGCGAGGACCTAGCCGACCGGAAGCGCGGTCCGCTCAACACCGGCGGTCTGTACGGCGAGCGGCACGGCTGGCACCTGCCGCGGCCGCCCGCGTCCGGCGACTGGCGCCGGGCCGGTCCGGACGTCGCGGCCGGCACCGTCTCCTGGTACCGGACGTCGTTCCGCCCGGGCCTGCCCCGGGGCCAGGACACCGCCCTCGCCCTGCGGTTCGGCGAGCCGCCCGCCGGGCACCGGCTGCTGATGTACCTCAACGGCTGGAACGTCGGTCAGTACGGCGCGGGGGTGGGCCCGCAGCGGGACTTCACCCTCCCGGCGGGGCTGCTCCGCGCCGACGGGCGCAACACCCTGGCGCTCGCCGTGGTCGCCGAGGACGACTCGGTAGTGCGGCTGCCGTCGCTGGTGGTGAAGGGCAACCACCGCACGGGCTGAGCGCGGTGGTGTCCGGGGCGGGCGGGAGGACGGCCGCCCGCCGCGGACGATCTGCACGGGGCCGGTTCGGGAGGGGGCCGGCCCCGGGTCCGCCGTCAGCCGCCGGAGACGGCGATGGCCTGGAACTCGCGGAGCACCTTCGCCAGCGGCTCGTTCTGGCTGACGGCCTTGCCCAGGTCGTTGCCCATCACCCCGAGCAGCTCGGCCCAGACCGGCCGCGTGGTGGGGTCGAACCGGGCCCGGCCGGTCATCCCCACGTACCGGCCGACCCGCCGGTCGTCCTTCAGCACGTCGACCGCGGACCGCGTCGTCGGCAGCAGGCCCTCGGTCTTCAGGTACGGCACGTAGTTCTCGGGCCGGTAGAAGAAGCTGAGGAAGTCGCGGACCAGCTCGCGGTTCCCGGACTTCCGGAACGCCATCAGATAGTCCTGGATGCCGTGCGCGACGGGTTCGGCGCCGTGGCTGACCGGGTGCACGGCGAGCCCGTAGTCGACGTCGCCCTCCTCGATCAGGTCCAGGAACGCCCGCGCGCCGAAGGCGCCGTAGACCATCGCCGCCCTGCCCTGCGCGAAGAGCGGCCAGGTGCCGTCGGGGCGGTTGGTCTGGCCGGGGTTGGGCTGGGTGTAGCCGCGGCGGGCGAGGTCCTGCAGGAAGCCGAGGGTCTCGACGTTGCGCTCGCTGTCGATGGCCCACCTGCCGTCCGCGGTCCAGCCGCCGCCGGCGCGGGCCCAGGTGCCGAACTCGTAGTGCCCGGACTCCCCGGACGAACCGGTGCCGGTGGGCACGGTGCTGCCGGTGGAAGAGGTCCACGCCTTCGAACCGGTGCCGGCGGAGCTGGCCGGCACGCCGGCGGCGGACCTGGTCATCGGCGCGCAGTGCGGGCTGTGGACGGAGGCGATCGACAACGTCCGGGCGCTGGACTACCAGGCGTTCCCGCGGCTGAGCGCGTTCGCCGAGACGGTGTGGTGCGCGGCGGAGCGGGACCGGCGGACTTCGCGGAGCGGCTGGCGCACCACCTGCGGCGGCTGGAGGCGCTGGGCGTGGAGTACCGGCGGCCGGAGGGCCCGCGGCCGTGGCAGCGGTGGCCGGGGGTGCGGGGGCGGCCGGTGACGATGGCGGAGTACCTGGCGGAGGTGGAGGCGGACACGCGGAACATCAGGTAGGTCGTACGGGGCCGGGGCGGACCCGCGGCGCGGGCCGGTCGCCGGGGGGCGGACAGGTGCGGGTGGCGGGCTTGTTCTCCGCCGTCCGGCCGGGCATGGCTGAAGACATGACACGAGTCGACGAGCGGTCCGGGTACGCGCCCACGCCGGGGCACCCCCCGCGCGGCGGCTGGCCCGCGGTGGCGACCGTGGCGGCCGGCACGTTCACCGTGGTCACGTCCGAGATGCTGCCGGTCGGACTGCTCACGCCGGTCCGCGGTTCGCTGGACGTCAGCGAAGGCACGGCCGGGCTGACGCTGACCGTCACCGGGCTCGTCGCCGCGCTGTCCGCGCCGCTGGTCACCGCGGCCGTGGGCCGGATCGACCGGCGCACGGTCCTGTGCGGGCTGCTGGTGCTCCTGACCGCGGCCAACGTGCTTGCCGCCTGGTCACCGGACTTCGCGGTCATGACGGCGGCCCGCGTGCTGGTCGGCGTCGGGCTGGGCGGGGTCTGGTCGCTGGCCGGCGGGCTGGCGGTGCGGCTGGTCCCGGCCGGGTCGGTCGGGCCGGCGACCTCGCTGATCTTCAGCGGCGTCGCCGTCGCCTCGGTCGTGGGCGTGCCGTCCGGTGCGTACCTCGGTGAACTGGCCGGCTGGCGCACCGCGTTCCTCGCCGTCGGCGTGCTGGCGCTGCTCGTGGCCGCGGCCATGGCCGTGCTGCTGCCGCCGCTGCCCGCCGAGCCGGTGGCGCTCGGCGGTGTGCTGCGGCTGTGGGGCAACGCCCGGGTGGCCACCGGGCTCGCGGTGGTGTTCCTGCTGGTGACGGGCCACTTCGCCGCGTTCACGTACGTGCGGCCGATCCTGGAGGACGTCTCGGGCGTCGGGGCGTCGCTGATCGGCGCCCTCCTGCTGGCGTACGGGATCGCCGGCATCGCCGGAACCTTCGCGGCCGGCGCCCGAGCGGGCAGGTCGCTGCGCGGCACCGTGCTGGCGATCGGCGCCACGCTGGCCGCCTCCCTGCTGCTCGTGCCGCTGCTGGGGCTGTCGGTGGCGGGGGCGGCGGTCCTGCTGGTCGTCTGGGGCCTGGCCTACGGCGGCGTGTCGGTGAGCACCCAGACCTGGCTGGGGCTGGCCGCCCCGCGGGCGCGGGAGGGCGCGACCTCCCTGTTCGTGGCCGTGTTCAACGGGGCCATCGCGCTGGGGGCCTTCGCGGGCGGCCGGCTGGTGGACGGCTTCGGCACCCGGTCGGTGCTGTGGCTGGGCGGTGCGCTGGCGCTGGCCGCCCTCGCGGCGACCCTGCTCGGCCGCGTCCCCCCGGCGGCGGCCGGAGCCGCGTAGCACCGCCGCGCCGGGGGGGGCGGGGGCGCCGCCGTCAGGGAGCGATGACGGGGGTCCACTCCCGTACGCCCACGACCCGCACGCCGGGGGTGCGGTAGTAGGGGTCGTCGGCCACGATCGCGTCGAGCCGGTCGCGGGTGGTGTCGAAGACGAGCAGGGCCCCGGAGTCGTCGGCCCAGGGGCCGGCGGCGCGGAGGATCCCGTCGCGGTGCAGGCGGGCGAGCCGCTCGCGGTGGGCGGGCCGGGCGGCGAGGCGGTCGGGGGCGGCGGTGAAGTGCAGTTCGAGTACGAGCATGGAGGCGACGGTACGGTCGGGGGTGTGAGGGGAGATGTATCGCCCGATACACGGGACGCGAGGGCTGCGGCGACAGGCGCGGAGCCCGGCGCGACGGCCGGTGCCGGCCCCCCGCCGCCCGCCGTCCTCCGCGCCGTCCCGCTGCTGCGCGACCTGACCGCCGAGCGGCTGCACGCCGTCTGGCACGGCTCCGTCCCCCGGCGCTACGCCGCCGGGGAGGTCCTGCGCGCCGCCGGGGAACCGGCCGGGCGGCTGCTCCTGCTGCTCGACGGCCGGGTCGCCGCGACCGTCGTCTCCGCGGCCGGGCGGGTGGTACGGATCGGGGCGTGGCCGGGGCCGTGTGCGCTGGACAAGGTCGCGGTGATCGACGGCCGCGGCCACACCGCGACGTTCACCGCCCTCACCCCCTGCACCGTGCGCAGCCTGCCCCGGGCCGACTTCCTCGCCCTCGTCGACGACACCGCGGCCGTACGCGCGCACGTCCTGCGCACCCTCGCCGCCCAGGCCCGCGACCAGCAGACCCGCTTCGCTCGGGCGGCGACCCTCCCCACGGCGGCCCGGCTGGCCGCCTGGCTGCTGGCCGAGGCCGCCCGCCTCCGCTCCCGCCGCGTGCCCCTCCCCGGCGGCCAGCAGGCGCTGGCCGACCAGCTCGGCGTCACCCGGGTCACCCTCAACCGCGCGCTGTCCGGCCTGCGCCGCGAGGGCGTGGTGACGTACGCCCGCGGCACGGTGGAGATCGCCGCGCCCGAGCTGCTGGCGCTGCGCGCCGCGCCCGGGGCCCGCTGACCGCACGCGACCGGCCCCGATCGGGTCGCGTGGCCGCGTCATCTCCCCTGCCGTGCCCTATCCTCGAAAAGTCAGAATATAAGCCTCAGAAGCAGACAAACTTCACAAGCAAGCTAAGGACGCCATCGCCATGCGACTCCCGCCGCGCGGCGGCCACCGCCGCGATGTCGGAGGCGCCGAGACCCCCGCTCCGCACGGCACGTCCCCCGTCCCCCACGTCCTGTACCCGCTGCTGATCCTCGCCGCCGTCGTGATCGCCGACCTCGCCACCCCCGCCGGGCCGCCGGCCGCGCCGCTGCTGGCCGCCGCGCCCGTCGTGGCCGCGGCGACCGTCTCCGTCCGCGCCACCGCCGCGGTCGCCGTCGCCGCGGGCGCGCTGGCCGCGGGGCTCAACCTGTACCACGGCGTGTGGGGCGACAAGAGTTCGAACATGACCCTCGCGTCCCTGACCGCCGTGGGCGTGGCCAGCGTCGTGGCGTCCGTCATCCGGGAGCGGCGCGAGTCCGAGCTGAAGCAGGTCAGGTCCGTGGCCGAGACCGCGCAGCTCGCGCTGCTGCGGCCGCCGCCCCCGCGCATCGACCGCCTCGCCGTGCGCAGCGTCTACCTCGCCGCCGAGGCCGAGGCGCAGATCGGCGGGGACCTGTACGAGGTGCTGCAGACCCCGCACGGCGCCCGGGTGCTCATCGGCGACGTACGGGGCAAGGGACTGCCCGCCGTCGGGGTCTCCGCCGTGCTGACCGGGTGCTTCCGGGAGGCCGCGTACCGGGAGCCCACGATCGGCGAGGTCGCCGGGCGCATGGAGGAGACGGCCGTGCGGGAGATCGACCGGGACGACCCGGCGGAGGACTACAGCGAACGCTTCACCACCGCCCTGCTCGTGGAGATCCCCGCGGACGAGCCCGTCGCCCGCATCGTGCACCTGGGCCACCCGGAGCCGCTGCTCATCGGCGGCGGCCTCGTCACCACGCACCCGCCCGAGCGGCCCGGCGTCCCGATCGGGCTCGGCGGGCTGGTGGGCACCCTGCCCGTCCCCCAGACCATCGACTTCCGCCCCGGCGAGCGGCTGCTGCTCTACACGGACGGGTTCATCGAGGCCCGGGACGAGAACGGCGTCTACTTCCCCCTCGCCGAGAGCGCCGCCCGGCACGCCGAGCGCGGCCTGGACGACCTGGTCGCGGCCCTGCGCGCCGACCTGCTCCGGCACGCCGGCCGCCAGCTGCCCGACGACGCCGCCCTCCTCGCCATCGAACGCCTCCCCGACCCCCCGCCTTCGCTCTGACCGGCTCCGCTGCACGGGCGCGGGCCCACCCCGCCCACGGGGTGCGGGTGGCGAGGCCCCCGCTCCGCGCGGCGAAGCCGCGCAGAAACGACGAAGGCGACGGGCCCGCGCTTTCCGCGGGCACACGTCGCCTTCGTCTTCGTGGAGATGGCGGGAATCGAACCCGCGTCCAACGGTGCAGGGACAGGACTTCTCCGAGCGCAGTCCGCTTCGCTTTTCTCGGCCCCGGAGATCACGCGGACAAGTCTCCGACGGGCTCAGTCACTGTGGTGTGTCCTGCTACGCCCCGTGACCGGGTTTAGCAGTGGAGTTCCCTAGCTGATGCCAGGATCCGGGTCGGGAACAGCCCCGGGCTGACACTTCGCGAAGTCGCTGCTCAGGCAGCGAGGGCGAAGGAATCGCGCTTGGTGTTGGCGATTATTTGTTTCGGCCTGTGGTTAACGAGATCATGGCCGCTTCCTCGGCTCGCTTCCCCTGTTCCGACAGCCGCTGTCGAAACCGATCATCCCCATGTGGTGTTTTCAAGGTGCGCGGCCCGCCGCGGGGCCCGCTGGTGCCATCGTAGTGGAGGAACGCCCCCGGATGCCACCGTATTCCACCGCCGGACGCCCACGTCCGCGCAGGTCAGCCGCGGAACTTGCGGCGGGCCGCGGAGATCGCCCGCTGCGCCTCGCGCTGGTCCTGCTTCTCGCGCAGCGTCTGCCGCTTGTCGTACTCCCGCTTGCCGCGCGCCAGCGCGATCTCGACCTTCGCCCGGCCGTCCTTGAAGTACAGCGCCAGCGGGACGATCGTCAGCCCGCTCTCCTGCGTCTTGCCGATGAGCTTGTCGATCTCGGCGCGGTGCAGCAGCAGCTTGCGCTTGCGGCGCGCGGTGTGGTTCGTCCACGTGCCCTGGGAGTACTCCGGGATGTGCACGTTGTGCAGCCAGATCTCGCCGCCGTCGAGGTGCGCGAAGCCGTCGGCGAGCGAAGCCCGCCCCTGCCGGAGCGACTTGACCTCGGTGCCCGTCAGCACCAGCCCCGCCTCGTACGTGTCGAGGATGAGGTAGTCATGCCGCGCCTTCTTGTTCTGCGCGATCAGCTTGCGACCCGTGTCTTTACCCATAGCCGGGCCATTGTCGCCTAGACGCCGCTCCCGAGGCCACTCAAAACCGTACGGGCCTCCTCCTCGGCGTCCCGGTCGGCGTCGGTGACGGCGAGGTCGAGGTCCGGGGTGACCCCGACGCCCTCCAGGCTGCGCCCGCCGGGGGTGCGGTACTCGCCGACCGTCAGCTCCGCGACCGACCCGTCGGGCAGGGCCTTCGGCAGCTGCACCGAGCCCTTGCCGAAGGTGCTGGTGCCGACGACGACGGCGCGGCCGCGGTCCTGCAGCGCCCCGGCGAGCAGCTCGGCGCTGCTCATCGTGCCGCCGTCGACGAGGACGACCAGCGGGGTCCCGGTGTCGCCGCCGGGGTCCGCGTACAGCGCCTGCTGGCGGCCGTCCAGGTCGTACGTCGCGACCACGCCGTCGTCCAGGAAGGCCGACGCGGCCTCGACGGCCTCGACGACCAGGCCGCCGGAGTTGCCCCGCAGGTCGAGGATGAGGCCGTCGCTGCCGCGGGCCGCGGCGGCGGCCCGGCGGACCTCGGCGCCGCTGCCGCGGGTGAAGCTCTCCACCCGGATCACGGCGGCGGTGACGCCGTCGTCCGCGGGTTCCTCCCGGCGTACGGTCACGGGCTCGGTCTCCAGCTCCACCCGGCGCACGGGCCGCGCCCAGCGGCGCTCGCCGCGCTGCAGCGCGAGCACCGTCGTGCTTCCGCGCGCCCCCTCGCCCAGCTCGTCGCCACGCAGCAGCGCGACGACCTCGGTGACGGGACGGCCGGCGACCGGCGTGCCGTCGACGGCGCGCAGGGTGTCCCCGGTGCGGATGCCGGCGGCGGCGGCCGGGCTGTCCGGGCCGACCTGGGCGATCTCCACCCGGCCGGCCGCGTCGGTCTTGATCCACAGCCCGACGCCGACGTACTTGCCCGCCAGCATCCGCTGCAGCGACGCGTACTCGCGCGCGCTGTACGCCGTCGACCAGCGGTCTCCGCTGCGGCTGACCAGGTCGCCGGCGGAGTCGGCGGTACCGCTCTCGTCGTCCCGCGGCCCGTGGACCGGGTCCTCGGCGACGTGGCCGGTGAGCACCTTGGGCGCGCGGGGGTTCTCGCCGGGCCAGGACCCGGTGGCGGCGCCGGTGGCCAGCACGCTGACGAAGACCAACGTCAGGGAGGCCCCGCGGCGGAAGGCGCTGCGGGGCCTGGCGCTGTCAGACGAGCCCGACATGCCGCTGAGTGTAGGACAGCGGCGGGTGCCGTACGGGGAGTTGGCCCCGGCACGGCACACACGTGGCCTACGCCACACCCACCCTGATTGTCAGACCTTGAGGTACTTGCGCAGCGCGAAGAACGCGGCGATGCCCGGCATGAGCAGGCCGATCGCGACGACGAGCGGCAGCACCCGGATCACTTCGTCCCAGCCGATGAAGTTGATCAACAGGATCTTGTCCGCGAGCCAGTTGTCGATCAGGAAGTGCTTGCCGCCCACCAGCAGCACCGCGGCGAAGCCCGCGCCGATCAGGCCGGCGACGGCGGCCTCGACGATGAACGGCAGCTGGATGTAGACGCTGGACGCGCCCACCAGCCGCATGATCCCGGTCTCCCGGCGCCTGCTGAACGCGGACACCCGTACGGTGTTGACGATCAGCATGATCGCCACCAGGAGCATCAGCGCCATCACGCCGACCGCCGCGTACGTCATGCCGTTGAGCAGGTTGAACAGACTCTCCAGCACGTTGCGCTGGTCCTGCACCTCCTGCACGCCCGGTCTGTCGGCGAAGGCGCTGGTGATGACCTCGTACTTCTCCGGGTCCGTCAGCTTGACGCGGAACGACTCCTGCATCTGGTCCGGCGTGAGGGAGGAGGCCAGCGGGGAGTCGCCGAACTGCTCCTTGTAGTGCTTGTACGCCTCTTCGCTGGACTCGTAGTGGACGCTCTCGACGATGTCCAGGGCGTCCAGGTCGTTCCGGATCTCCTTCTTCTGCTCCGCCGTGACCGCGCCCTTGTCGCAGTTGTCCGAGGTCTCGGCGTCCACTTCGTTGCAGAAGAAGATGGAGACGTTGACCTTGTCGTACCAGTAGCCCTTCATGGTGTCGACCTGCTTGCCCATGAGCCAGGAGGCTCCGAACAGGGCCAGCGACAGGGCCACGGAGACGATCACCGCGAAGGTCATCGTCAGGTTGCGGCGGAGACCGACACCGATCTCCGAGAAGACGAACTGGGCGCGCATGCCCGTCCTTTCAGCTCCGGGGGCGGCAGCAGCTCAGTGCTGGTAGCCGTACACACCGCGCGACTGGTCGCGCACCAGCCGCCCCAACTCGAGTTCAATGACGCGCCGGCGCATCTGGTCGACGATCTGCTGATCATGTGTGGCCATGATCACGGTGGTACCGGTCCTGTTGATGCGGTCGAGCAGCTTCATGATGCCGACCGAGGTCTGCGGGTCGAGGTTGCCCGTGGGCTCGTCCGCGATGAGCAGCATGGGCCGGTTGACGAAGGCCCGGGCGACGGCGACGCGCTGCTGCTCACCGCCGGACAGCTCGCCGGGCATGCGGTCGCCCTTGCCGGACAGGCCCACGAGGTCGAGCACCTCGGGAACCGTCTTGCGGATCTGGCCGCGGGGCTTGCCGATCACTTCCAGGGCGAACGCGACGTTCTCCGCGACGGTCTTGTTCGGCAGCAGCCGGAAGTCCTGGAAGACGGTGCCCAGCTGGCGGCGCATGTGCGGCACCTTCCAGTTGGACAGCCGGGCGAGGTCCTTGCCGAGCACGTGCACCTGGCCGTGCGTGGTCCGCTCCTCACGCAGGATGAGCCGCAGGAACGTGGACTTGCCGGAGCCGGACGACCCCACGAGGAACACGAACTCACCGCGCTCGACCTCCAGCGAGACGTCCTGGAGCGCGGGTCGGTTCTGCTTGGGGTACATCTTCGTGACGTTGTCGAATCGGATCACGCTGGGCTCCCTGTCGCGGTCGGAGGTGACCTTACGCGACTGCGCCGGGAGCGCGCAGTCGACGTGGGCGGTTGGTGCGTTTCGTCACGGACAAACCACCCGGTGTCCGGGCGGGCATCCGGTGACCCGCGCCGAATCGGTCCGGACCTGGCACAGTGGTAGGAGGAGGAGTGGAGCCGGCGGGGCGCCAAGCGGCACTGCGAGGTACCGAGAGCGAAGCGGGAGGAGGAAGCACATGACACGCGACTGGCTGGTCTGCGCGAACTGTGCGGGACCCGTGAGCGAAGGCCGCTGTCCCGTCTGCCGGGCGAGCAGGGAGCGCATGCGCCAGGAAGGCGGCTGGCACGGCGTGCCGCCGACCGCGGTGTGGATACTGGTGGCGCTGCTGGCGGCCGTGGCCGCGGTGCTGTTCCTGCAGCAGCGGACGGCGTAGCCGCGGGCCCGCGGAGCCCGCGCGGCCCGCTTTTGATGTGAGACGTATCACATTCTGGTGATCGAACGTTTGGCGAAAAGCGACGAAGCACGCGGAAGGGCCCGGAGCGAATCGCTCCGGGCCCTTCCTCCGTCTCGCCGTACGGCGCGGGTGTGCCCTGCGGGTCAGGCAGCCGTCTCGTTGCGGGTCATCAGCCGCGGCAGCAGCCGGAAGCCGACGCCACCCGCGATGATGCTGGCCGCACCCACGAGCAGGTACGTGGTGCCGCTGGAACCGGTGTCCGCCAGCTGCTCCTCCGGCGTGCTGTCGCCGGCCGGGGAGGGCTCGCTGCCGCCGGAGGTCGACTCCGTCTCGCAGATCACGCTGTCGTCGTCCAGCTCACAGCCGGTGTCGCCGCCGGTGCCACCGGTGGTCTGCTGGCCGCCGGTGGTCTGCTGACCGCCGTCGTCGCCGGCACCGCCGTCGTCGGCACCGCCGTTGGTGGTGCCGTTGCTGGTGCCGCCGTCGTCGGTGGTGCCGCCGTCGTCGGTGGTCCCACCGTCGTCGGTGGTCCCACCGTCGTCGGTGGTCCCACCGTCGTCGGTCGTGCCGCCGTCGTCCGTGGTGCCGCCGTCGTCGGTCGTACCGCCGTCATCGGTGGTCCCACCGTCATCGGTGGTCCCACCGTCGTCGGTCGTGCCACCGTCGTCCGTGGTGCCGCCGTCGTCGGTCGTACCGCCGTCGTCCGTGGTCCCACCGTCGTCGACACCGCCGACCCCGGCGACCTCGCCGCCGTCGGTGTCGCCGCCGTCGGTGTCCTCGCCACCGCCGCCGATGGCGTTGATCTCAAGTCCGATGCCCTGGCGACCGCTGTCGCCACCGTCATCGCCGGTGGCCTGCGCGGCACCGGCGGCGGCAAGCGAGGCGCCCCCGGCGATCAGCGCGCTGGCGGCGACTCGCGCCACCCGTACGCGCACTTTGTTCGTCATTGCTCGCTACCCCCAGTAGCCGTACTCGTCAGTGGGTTGGCGTCGGTACGGGGCCTGTTCGCGGCGGGCTTGCCCCCCTGAGTCACACGAACCCCACACACCTACAAAGCTCGGCCGTCAGCCTCTCCGTTATTCGGGGGAGCGTCAAGCGAGTTGAGACGGGGTTGTACCTTTTTCCGGCCATTGTCCGGGGTAAGTGGTGCACGACTGTGACACTCGCAATGCCCGCGGTCAGCCGTGGAATTGAAACGGACCGACCGGGTCCGCGCACACCGCCGGACAGCGGTGTGCATCAGCCGTCGGCGTCCGCCTGCTCCTGCTGCTTGCGCCAGCGGATGCCCGCCTCCAGGAAGCCGTCGATCTCGCCGTCGAGCACGGCGTGCGGGTTGCCCACCTCGTGCTCCGTGCGCAGGTCCTTGACCATCTGGTACGGCTGGAGCACGTACGACCGCATCTGGTTGCCCCAGGAGCCGGCGCTGTCGCCCTTGAGCGCGTTCAGCTTCGCCTGCTCCTCCTCCTTGCGCTTGGCGAGCAGCCGGGCCTGCAGCACGCGCATGGCGGCGGCGCGGTTCTGGATCTGCGACTTCTCGTTCTGGCAGGAGACGACGATGCCGGTCGGCAGGTGCGTGATCCGGATCGCGGAGTCCGTGGTGTTGACGGACTGGCCGCCGGGCCCGGAGGAGCGGAAGACATCGATCCGGATCTCGTTCTCCGGGATGTCGATGTGGTCGGTCTGCTCCACGACGGGCAGCACCTCGACGCCGGCGAACGACGTCTGGCGGCGGCCCTGGTTGTCGTACGGGGAGATCCGCACCATGCGGTGCGTCCCCTGCTCGACGGAGAGCGTGCCGTACGCGTACGGCGCCTTGACGGCGAAGGTCGTCGACTTGATGCCGGCCTCCTCCGCGTACGAGGTGTCCAGCACCTCCGTCGGATAGCCCTTGTGCTCGGCCCAGCGCAGATACATGCGCTGCAGCTGCTCCGCGAAGTCCGCGGCGTCCACGCCGCCCGCCTCCGCGCGGATGTTGACCATCGCCTCGCGCTGGTCGTACTCCCCGGAGAGCAGCGTGCGCACCTCCAGCTCCTCCACCGCGCGCCGGACGTCGGACAGCTCGTCCTCGGCCTCGCGCTGCGCGTCGGCGTCGCCCTCGCTCTCGGCCAGCTCGAAGAGGACCTCCAGGTCGTCGATCCGCCCGCGCAGCTCCTCGGTCTTGCGCAACTGGCCCTGCAGGAAGGAGAGCCGGCTGGTCACCTGCTGCGCGTTCTCGGGGGCGTCCCAGAGGGTGGGGGCCGCGGCCTCCTCTTCGAGCACGGCGACGTTGGCCCTCAGCTTGTCGAGGTCGAGTACGGCCTCGATGGAGTCCATGGTGGAACTGAGTGCCTTGAGCGATTCGGATACATCAGGTGCTGCCACCCCACCAGCGTACCGCTGTATACGCCAGCCATCCGTGGCGCGTGGGCGCGGGATGCCGGATCCCGGGTGCGAACCGGGTACGGGGCGCACGTGACCGGGGATACGGGCGGGACGGAACCCGGCGGCGGAGCCCGGCGGCCCCGGGGCGGAACCCTGCCGGGGGCCCGGGGCGGAACCCCGGGCGGGGCCCTACGGCTCCGAGGCTCCTACGGCTCCGAGGCCCTACGGCTCCGAGGTGGTGGAGCGGTCGCCGCCTCCGCCGCCGTCCCCGCCGCCGCCGTCGCCCGAGACGACCAGCCAGCCGCCGACGCCCGCGACGGCGATGACCGCCGTCGCCACCGTGATCTTCAGCCGCCCGCCGCGCCCGGGGAGCGCGG
>NZ_BAAAPF010000014.1:42157-50438 GCF_039531005.1 Streptomyces synnematoformans | reverse complement strand
CGACGGCCGGTGGGGTGCTGCGGGCGGGCCGGTCCGGTGCCGGTGCCGGTGCCGGCGGGGGGCGCGGGGGTGTGCTGTGCGGCGGGGAGGGCGGCGGGGTGCTGTGCGCCGGGGCGGTGCCCGGCGGGGTCGGCGGGTTGCAGCCGGTCGGCGGAGGGGTCGCCGGGTGCGGCGTACGCACCGGGGGCCTCCCCCGTACGGGAGGGGTCGCCGCCGGGGTCCGCGGGGTTGCCGTACGCGTCGGACCGGCCCGGGTCGCCGGGTCCGGCGGGCCCGTTGCCGGGGTACGCCCCGGGGGCACCCCGGCGCCGGCCGGGGCCGCGGCGGGGCGCCGCGGCGTCGTCGTACTCGCCGGGCCCCGGCGTGTACGCGGGCCCGGCCTGTTCGCCGGGGGCCGCGGCGTCGTCGTACCCGGCGGGGGTGTGGCCCGTACGCGAGGGGTGGTCGCCCAGCTCGGCCGGGGCGCCGGGGCCCGGGCCGGCGCCGGTGCCGGCGTGCGCGGTGGGACCGCCGGGGGCCATCGGCCCGTGGCCGCCGGACGCACCGGGCCCCCGCGGCCCCGCCTGCCCACCGGGTCCGCCGAGTCCTCCCGGCCCGCCCGGCCCGCTGGGTCCGGGTCCGCTGGGTCCGGGTCCGCTGGGTCCGGGTCCGCCGGGTCCGGGTCCGCCGGGTCCCGTGGGTCCGCCGGGCCCTGTTGGGTCGTCTGGTGCCTGGGGCCCGCCGGGGCCCTCTGTTCCCGCGTGTCCGCCTGAGCCCATCGGCCCGCTCTGGCCGCGGAGCCCTCCGGGCTGCGCCGGTCCTGCCGGTCGTCCGGACCCCATGGGGTCGCCCGGTGCCGCCTGCTGACCGGGCCCTCCGGGCCCCGGTCCGCCGGGGCCCATGGGTCCGCCCGGTGCCGCCGGCCCGCCGGGTCCGCGGAGTCCTTCGGGTCCCGTGGGCCCGCCCGGCCCTGTTGGGTCGTTTGGTGTCTGGGGCTCGCCGGGGCCTTCCGTTCCTGCGGGTCCGCCCGGTCCCGTTGGCGCGCCCTGGCCGCGGAACCCTCCGGGGTGTGCCGGTCGTCCGGGTCCCGCAGGGTGGCCCGGTGCCGCCTGCTGACCGGGCCCTCCGGGTCCGGGTCCGCCGGGGCCCAGGGGTCCGCCCGGTGCCGCCGGCCCGCCGGGTCCGCGGAGTCCTCCGGGCCCGGCCGGTCCGCCGGGTCCGGGTTCTCCGGGCCCCATGGGTCCGGCCGGCCCTGTTGGGTCGTTTGGTGTCTGGGGCTCGCCGGGGCCTTCCGTTCCTGCGGGTCCGCCCGGTCCCGTTGGCGCGCCCTGGCCGCGGAACCCTCCGGAGTCTGCCGGTCCAGCGGGTCCCATGGGGCCGCCCGGTGCCGCGTGCCCGCCGGGCCCACGGGGTCCTCCGGGGCCCGGTCCGCCGGAGCTCATGGGGCCGCCCGGTCCCGTGGGGTCGTACGGCCCCTCGGGCCTGCCGGGCCTGCCGGGCCCTCCGGGGCCCGCTGGCCCTGCGGGGCCCATACGTCCGCCGGGTGTCGCCTGCTGGCCGGGGCCGCCGAGTTCTCCGGGGCCCGCCGGTCCGCCGGGTCCGGGTCCGCCGGGGCCCAGGGGTCCGCCCGGCCCCCCCGGCCCCATGGGCCCGCCCGGGCCCGTCGGGTCGTCCGGTGCCTCGGGTCCGCCCGGGCCGCCCGCCGCCCCACCGGGGCCGACCGGGCCGCCGTGACCGCCCTGCCGCTCTGCCGCGCTCATCCCGTCCGCGGCGCCTTGTCCGCCGGTCGCCGGCCCGGGGCCGCCCGGGCCGCCGTAACCGCCCTGCTGCTCTGTCGCGCCCAGCCCGTCCGGAACACCCTGTCCGCCGGCCCCGGGTCCGGCCGCTCCCGCGGGTCCACGTCCTACGGGCCGGCGCCGCGCTCCCGTCGACGGCTCACCCGTCTCCGCACGGTCCCCCTGCTGCCGGCTGCCCGGCCCCTGTCCCACCGGCCGCCGCCGGCGCCCGCGGCCCTGCGTCCCGGGGAGGGCGTGCCCGAGTGCCGCGGCGCCGGTCTCGCCCGTACCGCTCTCCCCGGCGCCGCCGCCCGTACCGTCCACCGGTGCGTCCACGCCACCGGCCGTACCGCCAGCGTCGTCCTGCACCCCGCCGGGTCCGCCCGGAACGTGCGCACCGCCACCCGGCGCCGGCGCACCGCCCTCACCGTCGTACGCGACCGGCCCCTCACCCGGAGCCGCCCGCCGCCGGTGCCCGGCCGCCCCGCTCGTACCCTGCGGCGGCGTCGGGCCACCGGGAGCCGCCGGCCCGGCGAGGCCACCGACCGGGTCGGGCGCCGCCGCCCCCGGCGTACCGTGCCCCGGCGTGTGCCCCTGCTCCTGAACAACCGCCGGCCCACCAGCCTCCCGCACCCCGGCCCCGCGACCGCCTACCGCACCCGCACCGCCGTGCCCCGCACCGCCGTCCGTACCCTGCTCAGCCCCCGGCCCCGCCGCCGGAGCACCCTCCGCAGGCCCCCCGGCTCCAGCCCCGGCCCCCGCCGGCACCCCCGCCGCCGGCGTCGCCCCCCGCCGCCGCCGGCCCGTCCCCGTACCGCCCACACCCGTACCGCGCGCGGGCGTCTCCGCACCGTCGCCGGACTCCGCCGCCGGGGCGGCGCGACGCCGCCGTCCACCGGCCGTACGCCCACCGCCGCCCGTACCGCCCCCGGCACCACCGGCACCACCAGCACCACCGGCACCCCCGGCACTGCCAAACCCGCCGGCTCCCCCCAGCCCGACCAGCTCCCCCGACTCCCCCGACTCCCCTGACTCCCCCGACCCACCGGCCGCACCGCCCGACGCCGCACCGCCCGAGACAGCAACCCCCCGACCCAGCGCATCCCCGCCGGGCATCACCGTCGTCTCGTTCCCCGTCTCGCGCCCGCGCCCCGAGGTCTCCCTGCTCCGCGCCGCCCGCGCCGCCGGACCGGAGGCCTTCACCGGCACCTCAAGCAGGTACGCGCCACCGTTCTGCCCCGGTACCTCGTGCGTCTGCAGGAGCCCGCCGTGCAGCAGGGCGACGCCCCGGGCCAGCGGCTCGTGCACGGAACCCGGCCCCCCGGCCGCGCCCCTGCCACCAGCCCCAGTCCCCGCACCAGCACGAGAGCCAGAACCAGAACCAGAACCATCCCCAGCCCCGGAACCGGCACCCCCCGGCCCCCGCGGCCCCTGCACCTCTATCCGCACCACATCCCCCCGCTGCGCCGCCGCCACCACGACCGGCGCGTCCGACGCCCCCGCCGTCCGCTGCCCCGTGGCGTCGACCCCCGCGACCTCCGCGATCAGGTGCGCCAGCGCCAGCGCCAGCCACCGCCCGTCCGCCTCGATGTCCAGCCGCGGCGCGTGCACCACGAACTGCGCCCGCCCCGGCCCGATCAGCTCGTCCGCGCCCTCGGTCGCGGCGTGCACCACGTCCTCGACGTTCACCGTCTCCACCGCCAGCCGCTCCTTGCCGGAGTCCAGCCGCTGGAAGTCGAGCACGCTGTCGATGAGCGCCGTCATACGCCCGTACCCGGCGGAGAGGTGGCGCAGCGTCTGGTTGGCCTCGGGCCACAGCTGCCCGGCCGGGTCGTCGACCAGGGTGTCCAGCTCCGCGCGTAGCGTGTCGAGCGGACCGCGCAGCGCCACGTCGAGCACCGCCTGGAGCTGCGCGAGCCGCGTCTCCAGCGCGTCGCGCCGCCGCCGGTCGGTGAAGGCGAGGACGGCGCCGACGAGTTGGTCGCCGTCGCGCACCGGGGCCGTCGTCATGTCCACCGGCACCGGCTGCCCGTCGCGTCCCCACAGCACCTGGCCGCGTACGCGGTGCTTGCGCCCGGAGCGCAGGGTGTCGGAGATCGGGGTCTCCTCGTACGGCAGGGGGGTGCCGTCGGGGCGGGAGTGGTGGATGAGGGGGTGGAGGTCGGCGCCGCCGAGTTCGCTGGCGCGGTAGCCGAGGATCTGCGCGGCGGAGGGGTTGACGAGGACGACCTTGCCGGTCGTGTCCGTACCGACGATGCCCTCGGCGGCGGCGCGCAGGATCATCTCGGTCTGCCGGCGCTGCCGCTGCAGCTCCGCCTCGGCCTCCGCCGTGCCCGTGAGGTCGCGTACGACGAGCATCAGCAGCTCGTCGCCCGTGTAGTGGTGGCCGGGCGCGTACGGGGACTCGCCGCCCGGGCCGTCCTCCAGGTCGGCGCTGGTGACCTCGGCGGGGAAGTCGCTGCCGTCGGTGCGGCGGGCGGCGGTGCGCATCGGCTTCGTGCGCTCGTCGGCGTCGGCGCGGGCCCGCGTGTCCGGGGCCACGGAACCCGTGGCGTCGCCGCCGCGGGGGCGACGCATGGAACCGGGGATGAGCTGCGGGTCGAAGTCGGGCAGCAGGTCGAGCAGTCCGCGGCCGACGACCGCGCCGCCGGGGCGCTCGAAGGTCTCCAGCGCGACGCGGTTGGCGGCGACGACGGTGCCGTTGGTGTCGACGAGGAGGAGCGCGTCGGGGAGCGCGTCGAGTATGGCGGCGAGGCGAGCAGCGCCTCGGGATGGCCTGCTGCTCACGACGAACTTCCTCCTCGACTACCGTTCTTGCTGTGCACTGCGGCCGGCCCCCGTGCCGTCGCGCATCCTCGTCCGCGGTGCCGTCCGTGCCTCGCCCCGCGTCCCGTCTGCGTCCCGTACGCGCACCGTGCGCGCCGGTGGCCGTGCCACGAGAGGATTCTACGGTCCCCCGTTGCCCGGGGGACGGCGGATGAGAATCGTCACGCCGCCGCCACAACTCCGCCGGGCCGCGGCGCCAGGTGGGCCGGGTGCGGGCCGGGTATCGTGCGGTCCGCGTGGATACGGGGCGTCTGGTGCGCACCCGGGCGCTGCCGGGCTCGCGTGGTGCGCCTGCCCGGCACATGGGGCAGGCTACGTGACGAACACGTGGCCGAGTGGTGGGAAACGGGGCGGCATGACGACAGAACACGACGAATCCGGCACGTTCGAGAGACCTCGCCTCCGCCGCGTCGTCTCCACCGGCGCCGACCACCGCGTCACCCCCGCCGAGCTGTTCTTCGACCTCGTCTTCGTCTACGCCTTCATGCAGGTCACCGCCCTGCTCGCGGAGGACCCCACGCCCATGCGGCTGCTCGGCGGCGGCGTCGTGCTCGCGCTGCTGTGGTGGTGCTGGTGCTGCTTCGCCTGGCTCGGCAACGTCGTACGCGCCGACACCGGCCCCCTCCTGGGCGTGCTGCTGGCGGCGATGGCGGCGGTGCTCGTCGTGTCCCTGACCCTGCCCGAGGTCTTCGCCGGCGGGGACGGCGACATCAACGCCCCGCTGGTCTTCGTCCTCTGCTACGGCGCGCTGCGCGTCCTGCACCTCGTCGCGTACTGGGTGGCGCATCCCGGCGACGACCGGCTGCGCGCCACGATCCGCGCCACCGCGCTCACGTCCGTCGCGCCGCCGTTCGTGCTGCTGGTCGTCGGCAGCTTCTTCACCGGCTGGGCACAGATCCTCATCTGGCTCGCCGCGGTCGTCATCGACTACGCCGCCATCTACGTCACCGGCGGCTCCGGCTGGCGCGTCACCTCGCCGGCGCACTTCGCGGAGCGGCACGGGCTGATCGTCATCATCGCGCTGGGCGAGTCGATCGTGGCCGTCGGCGTCGCGGTACGGGGCTACCCGGCGACGTACGGCGTGCTGGCCGCCGCGGCCGCCGGGCTGCTGGTCTCGGCGGGGCTGTGGCGGCTGTACTTCCACCGGGTCGCTGAGCCGGCGGAGGAGCGGCTGACGGAGGCGGCGGACGACGCGCGGACGCGGCTGGCCCGCGACGTGTACACCTTCCTCCACCTGCCGCTCGTCGGCGGCGTCGTGCTCTCGGCGCTGGGCGTGAAGGAACTGCTGCACCAGATCGCCGACACCGGGCACTACGACCTCTCCGAGCCGCTGCACGGCGTCGGCGCGTGGGCGCTGGCAGGCGGCGTCGGGCTGTTCCTGCTGGGCGCGGCGGCGATCCGGTGGCGTACGGGCGGCCGGGCGCCGGCGGTGCTGGCGGTGGGCGCGGCGGTGTGCCTGGCGGCGGGGCCGGCGGTGGAGCAGATACCGGGGCTGGTGGCGCTGGGGGCGCTGGCGGTGGTGACGGCGGCGGTGGTGGGGCTGTACGGCCGGGAGGCGGGCGGAGCGACGCCGTAGTCCGTACGCCGCCTCTGCCCATTCCTGCGCCGACTCCTGCCCCCGACTCCTGCACCCGCCCCCTGCACCCGACTTCTCCGCCCACCCCTGCCTACCCCTGCCCACCCCTCTGCCCAGGGCGAATCTGCCCCCGGCAAAGATCCCTCCCCTCGGACCGCCTCCCCGCCGACCGTGGAAGCAACGCAACGCACATCCACGAGGGAGGCACGATGACCCCACCGCCCCGCACCACCCCACCGCCCCGCACCACCCCACGGCGACGCACCGCCTGGGGGCCCACCGCGTCGGGACCCACCGCCCGCGGGCTGGACCTGGCGCCCCGCGCCGAGGAGGAAGACGCGCCGGCCCCGTCGCGGTTCGACGACCACCTGGCCGCCCAGCTCCTCGGCCAGCGCATCGTCCTCCTCGGCACCGAGGTCACCGACGCCTCCGCGAACCGCGTCTGCGCGCAGCTCCTCCTCCTCTCCGCCGAGGACCCGCGCACCGACATCGCGCTCTACGTCAACAGCCCCGGCGGCTCCGTCCACGCCGGCCTCGCCATCTACGACACGATGCGGCTGATCCCCAACGACGTGGCCACGCTCGCCATGGGCTTCGCCGCCAGCATGGGGCAGTTCCTGCTCACCGTCGGCACGAAGGGCAAGCGCTTCGCGCTCCCGCACGCGCGGATCATGATGCACCAGCCCTCCGCCGGCATCGGAGGCAGCGCCGCCGACATCGAGATCCAGGCGGACAACCTCGAATACAGCAAGACGCTCATGGAGCAGCTCCTCGCCGAACACACCGGCCAGGACCAGGCGACCATCTCGCGCGACGGCGACCGCGACCGGTGGTTCACGGCGGAGCAGGCGAAGGAGTACGGGATGGTCGACCACGTCGTCGAGTCGCTCGCCGACGTGCGCCCGGCCGGTTCGAAGCGACGGATGGGGCTGTGACGATGAGCCAGTACACGATTCCGAACGTCGTGGAGCGCACCGCGCACGGCGAGCGCGCGTCCGACATCTACAGCCGGCTGCTCTCCGAGCGGATCATCTTCCTCGGTACTGAGATCGACGACGGCGTCGCGAACGTCGTCATCGCCCAACTCCTGCACCTGGAGTCGGCGAGCCCCGGCAGCGAGATCGCCGTCTACATCAACTCGCCCGGCGGCTCGTACACCTCGCTCATGGCCATCTACGACACCATGACGTTCGTCGGCGCGCCCATCTCCACGTACTGCGTGGGCCAGGCCGCGTCGACGGCGGCGGTGCTGCTGGCGGGCGGGGAGAAGGGGCGGCGCTTCGTCCTGGAGCACGCGCGGGTGCTGCTGGGGCAGCCGGCGAGCGGCGTGCGGCGCGGGACGGTGTCGGACCTCAGCCTGGAGGCGAAGGAGATCCTGCGGATCCGGACGCAGATGGAGGAGGTGCTGTCGCGGCACACGGGCCACGAGGTGGCGACCCTGCGCGCGGACACCGACCGGGACAAGGTGTTCACCGCGCAGGAGGCGGTGGCGTACGGGCTGGCGGACCAGGTGATCAGCAAGCGGCAGCTGTAACGGCGGTCCGGGAGGCGAACGGCGGGGCCGGACCCCGCCGTTCGCCGTGCGCTGTGCGCCGGTCCGTCAGGCGGCGAGCCGCACGTCCCCGGGCCCGGACCCGGACCCGGCCCCATGCCCGTGCCCGTGCCCGGACCGCGACCCGGTGCGGGAACGGGCGGAGGACAGCTCGGTGACGGACGAGACCACGGTCGTCCGCCCGCCCGCGCCGAGGCGGACGATCTCGCCGTGGACGAGCACGAGCAGGTCGGCGAGGCGCAGCCCGAGCGCCTGCGCGGCGGCGGCGAGGACCTCGGACGACGCCTCCTTGAGGCCGCGTTCGACCTCGGAGAGGTACGGCATGGAGATGCGCGCGGCGTCGGCGACGTCCTTCAACGTACGCTCCTGGGCCAGCCGCTCCCGCCGCAGCACGCCCCCGACGACCTGCCGCCAGAGGGGCTCGCGCCCGTCGTCCGGCTCGGTCGCGGGCGGGCGCAGGGGGAGGATGCGGGCCTGGTGGCGCGGCGCGTGATGGGTCACCGTCCCAGCGTAGGAGCCCGGCGGCGGAAGGGAAGGGCCGGGCGGTCTGCTGACGGCAGAATCGCTGAACGC